>NZ_JAJVKV010000026.1 GCF_024198175.1 Pyxidicoccus xibeiensis | reverse complement strand
CTCCCGAGCAGGCGGACACCTCCCGCGCGTACGTGGCCCCCAGCACTCCCACCGAGGAGCTGCTGGCCAGCCTCTACGCCCAGGTCCTCGGCCTGGAGCGCGTGGGTGCCACCGACAGCTTCTTCGAGCTGGGCGGCCACTCCCTGCTGGCCACCCAGGTCGTCTCGCGCGTCCGCGACGCCCTCGGTGTCGTGCTCCCGCTGCGCACCCTCTTCGAGTCCCCCACCGTCGAGCAGCTCGCCCGCCAGGTGGACGCCGCGAAGGGCACCACCCAGGGCCGTGCCCCGCCGCCGCTGCGCCCCGTCTCGCGCGACGGCGACCTGCCGCTGTCCTTCGCGCAGCAGCGCCTGTGGTTCCTCGACCTCCTGGAGCCCGGCAGCCCGTTCTACAACATGCCCATCGGCCTCCGGCTGGAGGGCACGCTCGACGTCTCCGCGCTGGAGCGCGCCTTCACCGAGCTGGTGCGTCGCCACGAGGTCCTCCGCACCACGTTCCGCGACGGCCCCGTCCAGGTCATCACCCCGGCTGCCCCCGTCTCCCTCCCGGTCGTGGACCTGTCCACCCTGGGCGACGACGCACGCGAGGCAGAGGCCCGCCGCCTCGCCCGCGAGGAAGCGCAGCGCCCGTTCGACCTCACCCGGGGCCCGCTGCTGCGCGCCTCGCTGCTCCGGCTGTCCGAGTCGCGGCACGTGCTCCTCCTGACGCTGCACCACATCGTCTCGGACGGCTGGTCCATCGACGTGCTGGTGCGCGAGTCCGCCGCCCTCTACGCCGCCTTCCGCGAGGGCCGTGCCTCTCCGCTGCCCGAGTTGGCCATCCAGTACGCGGACTACGCGGCCTGGCAGCGCGGCTGGCTCCAGGGCGAAGCGCTCGACGCGCAGCTGTCCTGGTGGCGCGACCACCTCACCGGCGCGCCCCAGTTCCTGGAGCTGCCCACCGACCGCCCGCGTCCCGCCGTCCAGGGCTTCCGGGGCGCACTCCACACCCGCGTGCTGCCGCGTGAGCTGGCCGACTCGCTCCAGGCCCTGTGCCGCCGCGAGGGCTCCACCCTCTTCATGGCGCTGCTAGCGGGCTTCGAGTGGGTCCTGTCGCGCTACAGCAGCCAGCAGGACTTCGTCGTCGGCACGGACATCGCCAACCGCAACCGCGCGGAGACGGAGGGTCTGGTCGGCTTCTTCATCAACCAGCTCGCCCTGCGTGCGCGGCTGGAGGGCGACCCGTCCTTCCGCGAGCTGCTGGCGCGCGTGCGGCAGACCACGCTGGACGCGTATGCCCACCAGGACCTCCCCTTCGAGGAGCTGGTCAAGGCGCTCAACCCCGAGCGCAGCCTCGGACACTCGCCGCTGTTCCAGGTGAAGCTGGTGCTGCAGAACCAGCCCGCCACCGCGCTGGAGGTCCCCGGCCTCACGCTGCGTCCGGAGAACCCCGAGTCCGGCACCTCGCGGCTGGACATCACCCTCTCCGTCCTCCAGTCCGCGCACGGCCTGGAGTGCATGGTCGAATACCGCACCGACCTCTTCGACACGGCCACCATCGACCGGATGGTGCAGCACCTCGGAGCCCTGCTCTCCGCCGCCGCCGTCCGTCCCGAGGCACGCCTCTCCACGCTCGCCCTGATGGCCGAGGCGGAAGAGCGCCAGGTGCTGGTGGACTGGAACGCCACCGCGCGCGACTTCCCGCGTGACGCTGGCGCCCACCAGCTCTTCGAGGCCCAGGCCGCCCGCACCCCGGACGCCATCGCCGTGCGCTTCGAGGGCCAGCAGCTCTCGTACGCCCAGCTCGACGCCCGCGCCAACCAGCTCGCGCACCACCTGCGCGTGCTCGGCGTCCGCGCGGACGTGCCCGTCGCGCTCTGCGTGGAGCGCTCGCTCGACACCGTCGTCGCCATCCTCGCCATCCTCAAGGCGGGCGGCGCCTACGTCCCGCTCGACCCGAGCTACCCCGTCGACCGGCTCACGTACATGCTGCGTGACTGCGCCACCCCGGTGCTCGTCACCACCGAGGCCATCGCCGACGAGCTGCCCTCCGGCGGCGAGCAGCTGGTGCTCCTCGACGCGGAGGCGGACCTCATCGCCGCGCAGCCCACGTCCGCGCCCGAGGTCTTCACCTCCGCCGACAGCCTCGCGTACGTCATCTACACGTCCGGCTCCACCGGCCGTCCCAAGGGCACGCTGCTGCAGCACCGCGGCCTGTGCAACACGGCCCTGCAGACGGGCCGCTCCATGGGCCTGGGCACCGGCAGCCGCGTCCTCCAGTTCTTCTCCGCGGGCTTCGACGCCTCGGTGTGGGAGCTCTTCGGCGCGCTGCTGTCGGGCGCCACGCTGGTCCTCGCCCCCCGCGAGCGCCTGATGCCCGGCGCCCCGCTGCGCACCCTGGCGCGCGAGGAGTCCATCACCGCCGTCACCCTCACGCCTTCCGTGCTGGCGCAGCTGTCCCCCGAGGACCTGCCCACGCTGGAGACGCTCGTCTCCGCCGGTGAGGCCTGCACGCCGGAGCTGGTGCAGCGCTGGGGCGCCCACGTGCGCTTCCTCAACGCGTACGGCCCGACGGAGACCACAGTCTGCGCCTCCATCACCGACCCGCTGCTCCCCGGCCAGCGGCTCACCATCGGCCGGCCCTGGGCCAACCTCCAGGTGTACGTGCTGGACGCCGCGCTGCGCCCGGTGCCCGTCGGCGTGCCCGGCGAGCTGTGCGTGGGCGGCGTCGGCCTGGCGCGTGGCTACCTCGGCCAGCCCGGCCTCACCGCCGAGCGCTTCGTCCCCAACCCCTTCGGCGCGGACGGCTCGCGGCTGTACCGCACCGGCGACCGCGTGCGCTGGCTGGCGGACGGCACGCTGGAGTACCTGGGCCGCATCGACACGCAGGTGAAGCTGCGTGGCTTCCGCATCGAGCTGGGTGAGGTGGAGTCCGCCCTGGCGCAGCTGCCGTCCGTGCGTGAGTCCGTGGCCGTGGTGCGCGAGGACGCCCCCGGTGTCACCCGGCTCGTGGCGTACGTGGTCGCCGAGGAGGGCGACACGCTCGACACCGCCGCCCTGCGCACCGCCCTCAAGCAGCGGCTGCCCGAGCACATGGTGCCGTCCGCCATCGCCGTGCTGCCCACGCTGCCCCTCACCGCCCACGGCAAGGTGGACCGCAAGGCCCTGCCTCCGCCCGAAGGCGCGGGCGACGCCCAGGCCCGCGACTACGTCGCCCCCCGCGGCCGCACCGAGGAGCAGCTCACCACCCTGTGGGCGGAGCTGCTGCACGTGGAGCGCGTCGGCATCCACGACGACTTCTTCGAGCTGGGCGGCCACTCGCTGCTCGCCACCCAGGCCCTGTCGCGCGTGCAGGCCACGTTCGGCATCGAGCTGCCCCTGCGCGAGCTGTTCGAGGCCCCCACCGTGGCCGGCCTCGCCGCGCGTGTGGACGCCGCCGCGCAGTCGTCGCAGCAGGGCCCCCAGGCGCCCGCGCTGAGCCCCGTGCCGCGCACCGGCGACCTGCCGCTGTCCTTCGCCCAGCAGCGCCTGTGGTTCCTCGACCGCCTGGAGCCGGACAGCCCGTTCTACAACGTGCCCATCGGCCTGCGGCTGGAGGGGACGCTCGACGTCTCCGCGCTGGAGCGCGCCTTCACCGAGCTGACGCGCCGCCACGAGGTGCTCCGCACCACCTTCCGCGACGGCCCGGTGCAGGTCATCCACCCGCCCGCGCCCTTCCCGCTGGCCGTGGTGGACCTGTCCACCCTGGGCGACGACGCACGCGAGGAAGAGGCCCGGCGCCGGACGCTCGAAGAGGCGCGCCGTCCGTTCGACCTCACCCGCGGCCCGCTGCTGCGCGCCACGGTGCTGAAGCTGGCGCCCTCGGAGCACGTGCTGCTGCTGACGCTGCACCACATCGCCGCGGACGGCTGGTCCATGGACGTGCTGGTGCGCGAGTCCGCCGCCCTCTATGCGGCCTTCCGCGCGGGCCAGCCCTCGCCCCTGCCCGAGCTGACCATCCAGTACGCGGACTACGCGGCCTGGCAGCGCGGCTGGCTCCAGGGTGAGGCCCTCGAAGCCCAGCTGTCGTGGTGGCGTGAGCACCTCGCCGGCGCCCCTCCGCGCCTGGAGCTGCCCACCGACTTCCCGCGTCCCGCCGTCCAGGGCTTCCGGGGTGCCAACCTCACGCGCATGTTGCCGCGTGAGCTGACCGACTCGCTCCAGGCCCTGTGCCGCCGCGAGGGCACCACGCTGTTCATGGCGCTGCTGGCCGGCTTCGACATCGTCCTCTCCCGCTACAGCGGCCAGCAGGACTTCGTCGTCGGTACCGACATCGCCAACCGCAACCGCGCGGAGACCGAAGGCCTCATCGGCTTCTTCATCAACCAGCTCGCCCTGCGGGTGAAGCTGGAGGAGGGCCAGACGTTCCGCGAGCTGCTGGCGCGCGTGCGCGACGTCACGCTCGGCGCCTACGCCCACCAGGACCTGCCCTTCGAGGAGCTGGTCAAGGAACTCAACCCGGACCGCAGCCTCGGCCATGCGCCGCTGTTCCAGGTGAAGCTGGTGCTGCAGAACCAGCCTGCCTCCGAGCTCGTGGTGCCCGGCCTCACGCTGAAGCCCCAGGCCGCCGACTCCGGCACGTCGCGCATGGACCTCACGCTGGCCATCCTCCAGACGGAGCAGGGCCTGGCGTGCAGCTGCGAGTACCGCACGGACCTGTTCGAGCCCGCCACCATGGACCGGCTCGTGCGCCACCTGGGCACGGTGCTGGAGGCCGCCGCCGCGCGGCCCGAGGCCCCCATCTCCACCCTGGCCCTGATGGCCGAGGCGGAGGAGCGCCAGGTGCTGGTGGAGTGGAACGCCACCGAGCGTGACTTCCCCCGCGACACCACCGCCCACGCCCTCTTCGAGGCCCAGGCGGCCCGCACGCCGGAGGCCGTCGCCGTCCGCTTCGAGGGTGATGCCCTCACCTACGCGCAGCTCGACGTGCGCGCCAACCGGCTGGCGCACCACCTGCGCTCGCTGGGCGTGCGGCCCGAGGTGCCGGTGGCGCTCTGCGTGGAGCGCTCGCTGGACATGGTCGTCGCCATCCTCGGCATCCTCAAGGCCGGCGGCGCCTGGGTGCCGATGGATCCGAGCTACCCGGTGGACCGGCTCACGTACATGCTGCGGGACTGCGCCGCCCCGGTGCTCGTCACCACGGAGGCCATCGCCGACGAGCTGCCCGCGGGCAGCGAGCAGCTCCTGCTCCTGGACGCGGACGCGCACCTCTTCGAGGCCGAGCCCGACACGGCGCCCACGAGCGACGCGGGCGCGGACAGCCTCGCGTACGTCATCTACACGTCCGGCTCCACCGGCCGTCCCAAGGGCACGCTGTTGCAGCACCGCGGCCTGTGCAACACGGCGCTCACCGCC
Source organism: Pyxidicoccus xibeiensis (assembly GCF_024198175.1). NCBI lineage: Bacteria > Pseudomonadati > Myxococcota > Myxococcia > Myxococcales > Myxococcaceae > Pyxidicoccus > Pyxidicoccus xibeiensis. Next base: position 80,359 of record NZ_JAJVKV010000026.1, on the reverse strand, counting down.
GCCCGCGAGCACGGCTTCCGCCCCGACAGCCGCGTCCTCCAGTACGCCGCCTTCGGCTTCGACGCCTCGGTGGCCGAGGTCTTCGGCGCACTGCTGGCGGGTGCCACCCTCGTGCTCGCCCCGCGCGAGCGGCTGATGCCCGGCGCGCCGCTGCGCACCCTGCTGCGCGAGGAGTCCGTCACCGCCGTCACCCTGACGCCCTCCGTGCTGGCACAGCTCACGCCGGAGGACTTCCCCTCGCTGGAGACGCTCATCTCCGCCGGTGAGGCCTGCACGCCCGAGCTGGTGGAGCGCTGGGGCACGCGCGTGCGGATGCTCAACGCGTACGGCCCCACGGAAGTCACCGTGTGCGCCACCCTGTCCGAGCCCATGAAGCCCGGCCAGCGGCTCACCATCGGCCGGCCCTGGGCCAACGTGAAGGTGTACGTGCTGGACGCGCAGCTGCGTCCGGTGCCCCCGGGCGTGCCCGGCGAGCTGTGCGTGGACAGCGTGGGCCTCGCCCGTGGCTACCTGCGCCAGGCGGGCCTCACCGCCGAGCGCTTCGTCCCGAATCCGTTCTCGGGCACGCCGGGCGCGCGGCTGTACCGCACCGGTGACAAGGCGCGCTGGCTGGCGGACGGGACGCTGGAGTACCTCGGCCGCCTGGACGAGCAGGTCAAGCTGCGCGGCTTCCGCATCGAGCTGGGCGAGGTGGAGTCCGCCCTCCTCCAGCACCCGTCCGTGCGCGAGGCCGTGGCCGTGGTGCGCGAGGACGCCCCGGGCGACAAGCGCCTCGTGGGCTACGTGGTCGCCGAGGAGGGCGACACCGTCGACACCCTCGCGCTGCGCACCGCGCTCAAGCAGCGGCTGCCCGAGCACATGGTGCCCGCCGTCATCTCCGTGCTGACGGCGCTGCCGCTGACGCCCAACGGCAAGGTGGACCGCAAGGCCCTGCCGTCTCCGGAAGGCGCGCTGGCCGCCCAGGCCCGCGAGTACGTGGCGCCTCGCAACCGCGTGGAGGAGCAGCTCGCCACCCTGTGGGCGGAGCTGCTGCACGTGGACCGCGTCGGCGTGCACGACGACTTCTTCGAGCTGGGTGGCCACTCGCTGCTGGCCACCCAGGCCCTCTCGCGCGTGCAGGCGGCGTTCGGCATCGAGCTGCCGCTGCGCGAGCTGTTCGAGGCGCCCACCGTGGAGCGGCTGGCCCTGCGGCTGGAGTCGCTGGCCCAGGCCGGCGCCCGGTCCACGCAGGTGCCCGCGCTGACTCCAGTGCCGCGCACCGGCGACCTGCCGCTGTCCTTCGCGCAGCAGCGCCTGTGGTTCATCGACCACCTGGAGCCGGGCAGCCCGCTGTACAACATCCCCACGGCCCTGGCGCTCGACGGCGACCTGGACGTGGCCGCGCTGGAGCGCGTCTTCACCGAGCTCCAGCGGCGCCACGAGTCGCTGCGCACCACCTTCAGCGCCACCGACGGCCAGCCCGTCCAGCGCATCCACCCGGCGGGGCCGTTCCTCCTGCCCGTGGTGGAGCTGGGCACGCTCGCGGCCGAGGCGCGCGAGGCGGAGACGCGGCGGCGGGTGACGGAAGAGGCGCTGCGCCCGTTCGACCTCACGCGCGGCCCGCTGCTGCGCGCCACGCTGCTGCGGCTGGCGCCTGGCGAGCACGTGCTGCTGGTGACGATGCACCACAGCATCTCCGACGGCTGGTCCGTCGGCGTGCTGGTGCGCGAGCTGGCCGCCCTCTACACGGCCTTCCGCGCGGGCCAGCCGTCCCCGCTGGCGGAGCTGGCCGTGCAGTACGCGGACTTCGCCGTCTGGCAGCGCGGCTGGCTCCAGGGCGAGGCCCTGGAGGAGCAGCTCTCCTGGTGGCGTGACGGGCTGGCTGGCGCGCCCCACGCGCTGGAGCTGCCCACGGACAAGGCCCGCCCGGCCGTGCAGACGTCCAATGGCGCGTCTCGCACGTTCCTCCTGCCGGCGGCGCTGGCGGACGCGCTGGATGCGCTGTGCCGCCGTGAGGGCGTCACGCCCTTCATGGCGCTGCTCGCCAGCTTCCAGCTCCTGCTGAGCCGCTACTCGGGCCAGCAGGACATCGTGGTCGGCTCGCCCGTGGCCGGCCGCGACAACTCGCAGCTCGAGCCCCTGGTCGGCTTCTTCGTCAACACGCTGCCCCTGCGCGCTCGCGTGTCCGGCCAGGACACCTTCCGCGCGCTGCTGGCCCAGGTGCGGGACACGGCACTCGGTGCCTTCGCCCACCAGGCGCTGCCCTTCGAGCGCATCGTCGACGAGCTGAAGCTGGAGCGTGACCTCAGCCGGCCGGCGCTGGTGCAGGTGCTGTTCGCCCTCCAGAACGCGCCCGTCCCCGAGCTGGTGCTGCCCGGCCTGGCGCTGCGCGCGCTCGGCACGGAGCGCAAGCCCGTCAAGTTCGAGCTGGAGCTGAACCTGTCGCGCTCGCCGGCGGGCTACGCCGGGCTGCTCGACTACAACACCGACCTCTTCGAGCCCGAGACGGCCGGCCGCATCGCGTCCCACTTCCAGACGCTGGTGGAGGCCCTCGTCGCCCGGCCCGAGGCCCCGCTCGCCACCGTGTCCATGCTGTCGGACGCGGAGCGCAGGCGCGTGCTGGTGGACTGGAACGCCACCACGTCCGAGTACCCGCGCGGTACCACCCTGCCCGAGGTCTTCGCGCGCGTCGCCGCCCGCACCCCGGACAAGGTCGCCGTGGAGTTCGCCAGCGAGCTCGGAGACACGAAGCTGACCTACCGGCAGCTCGATGAGCGCGCCAACCAGCTCGCGCACCACCTGCGCGCCCTCGGGGTGTCCACCGACTCGCGCGTGGCCCTGGCCGTGGACCGCTCGCTGGAGCTCATCGTCTCCCTCGTCGCCATCCTCAAGGCCGGCGGCGCTTACGTCCCGCTCGACTCCAGCTACCCGCGCGAGCGCCTCGCCGCCATGGTGGAGGACGCCCGCCCGCGCGTGCTCGTCACCACCCGCGCGCTGCGCTCCAAGCTGCCCACGGAGGGCCTGTCCACCGTGGTGCTGGAGGAGACGGACCTCTCCACTCAGCCCGTCACCGCGCCGCCGCGCGCCGCGCTGCCCGAGAGCCTCGCGTACATCGACTTCACCTCCGGCTCCACCGGCCGCCCCAAGGGCGTCGGCACGCCGCAGGCCGCCGTGCTGCGCACCGTGTTCGGCGTCGACTACGCGCACCTGGGACCGGACGAGACGTTCCTCCTCATCGCCCCCGTCTCCTTCGACGCCTCCACCCTGGAGCTGTGGGCGCCGCTGCTCCATGGCGCCCGCCTCGTCGTCTACCCGCCCCACGCGCCGAACGACGTGTTCGAGCTGGAGAGCATCCTCGTCAAGCACGGGGTGACGACGCTGCACCTCACCGCCGGCCTCTTCACCCAGGTGGTGGACACGCACCTCCAGGGCCTGCGCACCGTGCGCCAGCTGCTCACCGGTGGTGACGTCGTCTCCGCGCCGCACGTCCGCCGTGTCCTCGAGGAGCTGAAGATTCCCGTCACGGCCTGCTACGGCCCCACGGAGACCACGCTCTTCGCCTCGTGCCACCGCATGACGCACGTGGCCCACGTGGGCACCTCCGTGCCCATCGGCAAGCCCATCGGCAACACCCGCGTCTACGTGCTCGACGCGGCTGGCCAGCCCGTGCCCGCCGGCATCGTCGGCGAGCTGTTCATCGGCGGCGACGGCGTGGCCCGCGGCTACGTGGAGCAGTCCGCCCTCACCGCCGAGCGCTTCGTCCCCGACGCCCTCTCCGGCGTCCCCGGCGCCCGCCTCTACCGCACGGGCGACCTCGCCCGCTGGCGCAACGACGGCGTGCTGGAGTTCCTCGGCCGCGCCGACGCCCAGGTGAAGGTGCGCGGCTACCGCATCGAGCTGGCGGAGGTCGAAGCCGCCCTGCTCGCCCATGCCGACGTGCGCGAGGCCGTGGTGCTGGCGCGCGAGGACGTGCCCGGCACCAAGCGGCTCGTGGGCTACGTCGTGGCGCCGGACTCGCTGGACACCACCGCGCTGCGCACGTTCCTCCAGGAGCGGCTGCCCGACTACATGGTGCCCACCGCCCTGGTGCGGCTGGACGCCATGCCGCTCACGGCCAACGCCAAGGTGGACCGCAAGGCGCTGCCGGTGCCGGACGCCGCGCGCACCACCGCGACGGACAGCTACGTGGCGCCGCGCAATGCCACCGAGGAGGCCCTGGCCGCCGTCTGGGCGCAGGTGCTCCGCGTGCCGCGCGTGGGCATCCACGACAACTTCTTCCAGCTGGGCGGCGACTCCATCATCAGCCTCCAGCTCATCGCCCGCGCCCGCCAGGCCGGCCTGCACTTCACGCCGCGCCAGCTCTTCCAGCATCAGACGGTCGCCACCCTGGCGAAGGAGGTCTCCACCCTCCAGGGCGCCACCGCCGAGCAGACGCCCGTGGTGGGCCCGGTGCCCCTCACGCCCATCCAGCTCTCCTTCCTGGAGGAGGGCAGCCCCGAGCCGCACCACTTCAACCAGGCGCTGATGCTGGCCCTGCGCGAGCCGGTGGAGCCCTCCGTCCTGGAGACCGCCCTCCGCAAGCTGGTGGAGCACCACGACGCCCTGCGCCTGCGCTTCGTCCAGGAGGACGGCCGCTGGACGCAGCACAACACCGGCGTGGAGCACGCACCCACGCTGCGCCGTGAGGACGTGTCCGCCCTCCCCGCCGCCGAGCGCACCGCCCGCGTGGAGGCCGTGGCCACGGAGGTGCAGTCCACCTTCCGCCTGGGCGAGCCGCCGCTCCTGCGCGCCGCCCTCTTCGACTTCGGCCCGGGTGAGCCCGCGCGCCTGCTGCTGGTGGCCCACCACCTCGTGGTGGACGCCGTCTCCTGGCGCGTCCTCGCCGAGGACCTGGAGACGCTCTGCCGCCAGCTCCAGCGCGGCCAGGCCCCTGCCCTGCCGCCCAAGACGACGTCCTTCAAGGCCTGGGCGGAGCGCCTGCACCAGCACGCCCGCTCCGAGGCCATCGCCTCCGAGCTGCCCTACTGGCTGGACGAGGCCCGCGCCCACGCGCGCTCGCTGCCTCGCGACACGTCGGCGGGCCCGAACACCGTCACCTCCTCGCGCACCGTCTCCGCCAGCCTCGACGCCGGGGACACCGGCCTGCTGCTGCGCGAGGTGCCCGCCGCGTACCGCGCCCGCCTCCAGGACGTGCTCCTGACGGCCCTGGGCCGCGCCCTGGCCTCGTGGACGGGCCACTCGCGCTTCCTCGTCGACTCCGAGGGCCATGGCCGCGAGGACGTCTTCTCCGACGTGGACCTGTCCCGCACGGTGGGCTGGTTCACCGCCCTGTACCCGGTGCTCCTCCAGGTGGACGCGGGCGCCAGCGCCGGTGACACCCTGCGCGCCACGCGCGACGGCCTGCGCGCCCTGCCCGCCAACGGCCTGGGCCACGGCCTGCTGCGCCACCTGCGCCAGGACGAGGCCAGCGCCCGCCTGCGCGCGCTGCCCTCCGCCGAGGTGTCCTTCAACTACCTGGGCCAGGTGGACACCGCTTCCAGCGACACCACGCTGTTCACCTTCGCCGCCGAGTCCTCCGGCCCGTCCCAGAGCCCGAGCGCGCTGCGCACGCACCTGCTCGACGTGACGGCCCTGGTCCAGGGCGGCCAGCTCCACCTCAGCTTCACCTACAGCCAGCACGTCCACACCGAGGCCACCGCGCGCACGCTGGCGGACGCCTTCCTGGACGCGCTGCGCGGGCTCATTGCCGGCCGCGCCTCGCCGGATGCGCTCCGCTACACCCCGGCGGACTTCCCGCTGGCGAGCCTCGAGCAGTCCGCGCTCGACCGCGTGCTGCCCACAGGCGAGCCCGTGGAGGACGTGTACCCGCTGTCGCCCCTGCAGCAGGGCATGCTCTTCCACTCGCTGCTGTCGCCCGGCTCCGGCGTGTACGTCACCCAGTACGCGTGGACGTTCGGCGCCCGCATCGACCTGGGCGCCTTCCGCCGCGCCTGGGAGGCCGTGGTGGAGCGCCATGCGCCGCTGCGCACCTCCTTCGCCTGGGAGGGCCTGGACGAGCCCCTCCAGGTGGTGAGCCCGCGCGTGGTGCTGCCGTGGGAGGAGCTCGACTGGCGCGGCCTCTCCACGGCCGAGCAGCAGGTCCGCTTCGACGCCCTGATGGTGTCGGACCGCTCCCGCGGCTTCAGCCTGTGCGAGACGCCGCTGATGCGGCTGACGGTGATGAAGCTGGATGACGGCGCGCACCGCGTCCTCTGGTCCTCGCACCACCTCCTGCTGGACGGCTGGAGCCTCGGCATCCTCTTCAAGGACCTCTTCGCCGCCTACGATGCCGAGGCGAAGGGCCAGCGCCCCTCGCTGGGCGCCGTGCCGGCCTTCCGTGAGTTCATCTCCTGGCTGCGCGGCAGCCCCGAGGAGCGCACGGAGACGTACTGGCGCCAGGCGCTGCTCGGCTTCACCGAGCCCACCCCGCTGCCGGGCGCCCTGCCCCCGCGCGCGGACGGCACGCCGTACCGCAAGGACGAGCGCTGGCTCAAGCTGAGCGCGGAGACGACGAAGACGCTGCACGCCTTCGCCCGCCAGCACCAGCTCACCGCCAACACCGTGCTGCAGGGCGCGTGGGCGCTGGTGCTGTCGCGCTACGCGGGCGTGGACGACGTCGTCTTCGGCACCACCGTCTCCGGCCGCTCCGCCGACGTCGCGGGCATCGAGCGCATGGTGGGCCTGTTCATCAACACCCTGCCCGTGCGCACCCGCATCGAGCCGCGGACGCCCGTGCTGCCCTGGCTGTCCGCGCTCAACGCGGGCATGCAGGAGCTGCGTCAGTACGAGCACACCCCGCTGGCGCGCATCCAGGCCTGGAGCGACGTGCCGCGTGGCCAGCTCCTCTTCGAGGGCCTGTACGTCTTCGAGAACTACCCCGTCGACGAGGCCGTGCAGTCCGGCGGCAGCGAGCTGGCGATTCGCGACTTCACCACGGCCGAGCAGTCGGACATGCCGTTCGTGGCCATCGTCTCGCCCGGCAAGCAGCTGGAGCTGCGGCTCGTCTACGACCTGCGCCGCTTCGAGACGGCCATCATGGACCGGCTGCTGCGCCACTGGACGGCGGTGCTGGAGTCCATGCTGGCCCGGCCCCAGGCGCTCCTGTCCACCATCTCCCTGCTGTCGGAGGAGGAGCGTGAGCAGGTCCTGGTGCGGTGGAACGACACCGCCGCCGCGTACCCGCGCGAGGCGGGCGTGCACCAGCTCTTCTCCGCGCAGGCGGCCCGCACCCCGGACGCCATCGCCGTGGAGGCCGAGGAGGGCACCCTCACCTACCGGCAGCTCGACGAGCGCTCCAACCAGCTCGCTCACCACCTGCGCACGCTGGGCGTCACCCCGGGCACGCGCGTGGCGCTGTGCCTGGAGCGCAACCTGGAGCTGCCCGTGGGCCTGCTCGGCATCCTCAAGGCCGGCGCCGCCTTCGTCCCGTTGGACCCGTCCTACCCGGCGGAGCGCCTGCAGACGATGCTCACGCAGACGGCCGTGTCCGTCCTCGTCACGCAGGAGCGGCTCGCCGACGAGCTGCCCGCCCACGTCCCGCTCCTCGTCTGCCTGGACTCCGAGTGGGACCAGGTGGCCCGCCAGCCGGTGTCCGCGCCCGACGCCTTCGTCAGCGCCGACAGCCTCGCGTACGTGATGTTCACCTCGGGCTCGACCGGTCAGCCCAAGGGCGTCGCCATTTCCCACCGCGGCATCACCCGCCTGGTGATGAGCGGCACGTTCATCCACTACGGGCCCGAGGAGGTCTTCCTCCAGCTCGCCCCCATCTCGTTCGACGCCTCGACGCTCGAGGTCTGGGGCGCGCTGCTGCACGGCGCGCGGCTGGTCCTCTTCCCGCCCCACGCGCCTTCACTCGAAGAGCTGGGCGCCGCGCTGGTGCGCCACCGCGTCACCACGCTGTGGCTGACGGCGGCCCTGTTCGAGCAGATGGCCGTGCACCAACCCGAGGCCCTGGCCTCGGTGCGCCAGGTGCTCGCCGGTGGTGACGCCCTGCCCGCGCAGCGCGTGCGTGAGCACCTGTCGCGCCTGGCCCCGGGCGCGGTGCTGGTCAACGGCTACGGCCCCACGGAGAACACGACGTTCACCGCGTGCCACCGCCTGGAGGCCGGCGCGTCGTTCGGCGCCTCCGTCCCCATCGGCCGCCCCATCTCCAACACCCGCACGTACGTGCTGGACGCGGACCTGAAGCCGGTGGCGCCGGGCGTGCCCGGTGAGCTGTACACCGGCGGCGACGGCCTGGCCTGGGGTTACCTGGGCCGCCCGGACCTCACCGCCGAGCGCTTCGTCCCCAGCCCCTTCGCGGCTGGCGAGCGCCTGTACCGCACGGGCGACAAGGTGCGCTGGCGGGAGGACGGAACGCTGGAGTTCCTCGGCCGCGTGGACTTCCAGGTGAAGGTGCGTGGCTTCCGCATCGAGCCGGGTGAGGTTGAGGCCGTCCTGCGCCTGCACTCGCGCGTGCAGGAGGCCGTCGTCGTCGTGCGCGAGGACGCGCCGGGCGACAAGCGCCTGGTGGCCTACGCCGTCGCGCCCGACACGGACGCGGCGGACCTCAAGGAGTTCCTGCGCCAGAAGCTGCCCGAGTACATGGTGCCCTCGGCGCTCGTGTGCCTGGAGTCGCTGCCCCTCACGCCCAACGGCAAGGTGGACCGGCGCGCCCTGCCCGCCCCGGAGCTGGAGGGCGCGGAGGGTGGCACGTACCTGGCGCCCCGCACCGCCACCGAGGGCGTGCTGGCCGGCATCTTCTCCGACGTGCTGGGCGTCAAGCGCGTGGGCCTCAACGACGACTTCTTCGAGCTGGGTGGCCACTCGCTGCTGGCCACGCAGATCATCTCGCGCATCCGCGCCGTGTTCGACCTGGAGCTGGCGCTGCGCGAGCTGTTCGAGGCGCCCACCCTCGGCGGCCTGGCCCGGCAGGTGGACGCCGCGCGGCTGGAGCGCCAGGGCCTGGGCATCCCCGCCCTCACGCCCGCGCCGCGCACGGAGGACCTGCCGCTGTCCTTCGCGCAGCAGCGGCTGTGGTTCATCGACCAGTTGGAGCCGGGCAGCCCGCTCTACAACATGCCCTCCGCGCTGCGCCTGCTGGGCGTGCTGGACGTGGGCGCGCTGGAGCGCTCCGTGTCCGACGTGGTGGAGCGCCACGAGGCGCTGCGCACCACCTTCGCCTCGCGCGACGGCGAGCCCGTGCAGGTCATCCACCCGGCCACCGCGCTGAAGCTGCCCGTGGTGGACCTGAGCACGCTGTCCGAGTCCGAGCGTCAGGCCGAGGTGCTGCGCCGCGCCCGCGAAGAGGCGCTGCAGCCCTTCGACCTGGCCGCGGGCCCCCTCTTCCGCGTCACCCTGCTGCGGCTGGGTGAGCAGGAGCACGTGCTGCTGTCGACGATGCACCACATCGTCTCCGACGCCTGGTCCACCGGCGTGCTGGTGCAGGAGCTGGGCACCCTCTACGCGGCGCACCTCGCGGGCACCCGCGCGGAGCTGCCGCCCCTGCCCGTGCAGTACGCGGACTTCGCGGCGTGGCAGCGCGGCTGGCTGCGCGACGAGGCGCTCCAGACGCGGCTGGACTACTGGAAGCAGCAGCTCGGCGGCGCGCCCGCCCTGCTGGAGCTGCCCACCGACAGGCCCCGCCCGTCCGTCCAGACGCGCAACGCCGCCCAGCGGCACGTCACCCTCCCGGCGGACCTGTCCGACGCGGTCAAGGCCCTGTCGCAGCGCCACGGCGCCACGCCGTTCATGACGCTGCTGGCCGCGTTCCAGGTGGTGCTGTCGCGCTACTCCGGCCAGGACGACGTCGTCGTCGGCTCCCCCATCGCCGGCCGCAACCGCGCGGAGACGGAGGGCCTCATCGGCTTCTTCGTCAACACCATCGCCCTGCGCACGCACGTGGACCCGCGCGCCTCCTTCGCCTCGCTGCTGGAGCAGGTGAAGGGCACCACCCTGGGGGCCTTCGACCACCAGGACGTGCCCTTCGAGAAGCTGGTGGAGGAGCTCCGTCCGGAGCGCAGCCTCAGCTACTCGCCGCTGTTCCAGGTGATGTTCTCCGTCCAGAACACCCCCATGGGTGGGCTGGAGCTGCCGGGCCTGCGCCTGGAGGGCCTGGGCACCACCGAGATTCCCCTCAAGTTCGACCTGGACCTCTCCTTCACGGAGACGCCCGCGGGCTTCGTCGGGACGCTCGACTACAACACCGACCTGTTCGACGCGGCCACCATGCAGCGCATGGTGGAGCACCTCGTCACGCTGGTGCGCGCCGCCGTGGCGGCCCCCGAGCAGGCCGTCTCCGCCCTTCCGCTGATGGACGAGGCCGAGCAGCACCGCCTGCTGGTGGAGTGGAACGACACCGCCGCCGCCTTCCCGGACGGCGCCAGCGTCCACCAGCTCTTCTCCGCCCAGGCCGCCCTCACGCCGGACGCGCTCGCCGTCGTCTCCGACGCGGGCTCGCTCACCTACGCGCAGCTCGACGTGCGCTCAGGCGTGCTGGCCGCGCACCTGCGCACGCTCGGCGTGGGCCCCGGCACGCTCGTCGCCCTGTGCATGGAGCGCTCGCTGGAGGTGCCCGTGGCCCTCTTCGGCGTGCTCAAGGCCGGCGGCGCCTACGTGCCGCTGGACCCGGCCTACCCGCGTGAGCGCCTGGCGTTCATGCTCCAGGACACCGCTGCCCCGGTGCTGCTCACCCAGCAGCACCTGCGCGGCGTGCTGCCCGAGGGCCCGGCCGTGGTGTGCCTCGACACCGGCTGGGAGGCCGGCTTCCGCGACACCGCCCTGCTCGACACGCCCGTCCCGGCGGAGAGCGCGGCGTACGTCATCTACACCTCCGGCAGCACGGGCCAGCCCAAGGGCACCGTCCTGTCGCACCGCTCGCTGGCCAACCACGCGGCGTGGATGCGCTCCACGCTGGCGCTGGGGCCGGGCGAGCGCGAGCTCCAGCTCACCTCGCTGAGCTTCGACGTGTCCGTGGCCGAGGTGTTCTCCGCCCTCCTCTCCGGCGCCACCCTCGTCATGGCCCCGCCGGAGGCCCACCGCGACCCGGCCATCCTGCGCGAGGCCCTGGTGCGCCACGACATCACCGTGCTCCAGGTGGTGCCGTCCATGCTGCGCGTGCTGCTGGAGGACCCGGCCCTGCGCACCGCCACGCGCCTGCGCTGGCTCATCTCCGGCGGCGAGGCGCTGCCGGCCGACCTGCCGCCGCGCGTGCGCGAGGTGCTGCCGCACGTGCGCCTCAACAACAACTACGGCCCCACCGAGACGACCATCGACGCCACGTCGTGGCTCGTGGAGGGCGCGTTCTCCTCGCCGGTGGCACCCATCGGCCGGCCCATGGCCAACGCCCAGGCGTACGTGCTGGACGCGCGCATGCGCCCGGTGCCCACGGGCGTGCCCGGCGAGCTGTACATGGGCGGCGTGGGCCTGGCCCGCGGCTACCTGCACCGCCCGCACCTCACGGCCGAGAAGTTCGTCCCCAACCCCTTCGCCACCGAGCCCGGCGCACGGCTGTACCGCACCGGCGACAAGGTGCGCTGGCTGGCGGACGGCACGCTCGACTTCCTGGGCCGCATCGACTTCCAGGTGAAGCTGCGCGGCCTGCGCATCGAGCTGGGGGAAATCGAGGCCGCCCTCAAGGCGCAGCCCGGCGTCCTCGACGCCACGGTGCTGGTGCGCGACGAGCGGCTGGTCGGCTACGTGGTCGGCCCGGTGGACACGACCGCGCTTCGTCAGGGTCTGGCGCGCGGCCTGCCCGAGTACATGGTGCCCCAGGCCTTCGTGACGCTGGCGGCCCTGCCCCTCACTCCCAACGGCAAGCTGGACCGCAAGGCCCTGCCCGCGCCGGACAGCGACGTCGACACGGCGGCCACCTTCATCGCCCCGCGCACGCCCACCGAGGCGACGCTGGCAGACCTGATGGCCGGGCTGCTGCGCCTGGAGCGCGTGGGCGCCGGGGACAGCTTCTTCTCCCTGGGCGGCCACTCGCTGCTGGCCACGCAGCTCGTCTCCCGCATCCGCGCGGCCTTCCGCGTGGAGCTGCCGCTGCGCGCCCTCTTCGAGGAGCCCACCGTGGCGGGCCTCGCCGCGCGCATCGACTCGGCCAGCCGGGAGCAGGCCGCCCCGCCGCTGGTGCCCGTGCCGCGCACGGATGCCCTGCCACTGTCCTTCGCGCAGCAGCGCCTGTGGTTCATCGACCAGCTGGAGCCGGGCAGCACCCTCTACAACATGCCCACCGCCCTCCGCCTGGAGGGCGCGCTGGACGTGCGCGCGCTGGAGCGGGCCTTCGACGGCCTGGTGCGCCGCCACGAGTCGCTGCGCACCACGTTCTCCACCCGCGACGGCGAGCCCGTGCAGGTCATCCACCCGGCGTCCGACTTCGCGCTGCCCGTGGTGGACCTGGGCGCGCTGCCCTCCGACGAGCGCCAGGCCCAGACCCGGCGCCACGTCAACGAGGAGGCGCGCAAGCCCTTCAACCTGAGCACCGGCCCGCTCCTGCGCGCCACGCTGCTGAAGCTGGACGCCCGGGAGTACGTGCTCCTGGTGACGCTGCACCACATCGTCACCGACGGCTGGTCCATGGACGTGCTGGTGCGCGAGCTGGCCGCGCTGTACGTGGCGAACGCCACGGGCACTCCGGCGGAGCTGCCCGCCCTGCCGGTGCAGTACGCGGACTTCGCGGCCTGGCAGCGCGGCTGGCTGCGTGGCGACGTGCTCCAGCGCCAGCTCGGCTTCTGGAAGCAGCAGCTCTCCGGCGCGCCGCCCGTGCTGGAGCTGCCCACCGACAGGGCGCGCCCGGCCGTGCAGACGCACCGGGGCGCCATGCTGCCCGTCCACCTGTCCGGTGAGCTGGCCGAGTCGCTGGCCGCGCTGGCCCAGCGCGAGGGCGCCACGCCCTTCATGGCGCTGCTCGCCGCCTTCCAGGTGCTGCTGTCGCGCTACTCGGGCCAGGAGGACATCTCCGTCGGCTCGCCCATCGCCGGCCGCGGCCGTGGCGAGACGGAGGGCCTCATCGGCTTCTTCGTCAACACGCTCGTCCTGCGCAACCAGGTGCGCCCGGAGGCCACCTTCCGGCAGTTGCTCGCCCAGGTGCGCGGCTCCACCCTGGCCGCCTACGAGCACCAGGACGTGCCCTTCGAGAAGCTGGTGGAGGAGCTGCAGCCGCAGCGCAGCCTCAGCCACTCGCCGCTGTTCCAGGTGATGCTCGTCCTGCAGAACACGCCCCAGCAATCGATGGAGCTGGGCCGTGGCCAGGAGGGCGTGGCCCCGCTGACGCTGTCGCAGCTGGAGGCGGAGGGGCTGGCGGCACAGTTCGACCTGACGCTGTCGCTCGCCCAGACGCCGCGCGGCCTGGAGGGCACCTTCGGCTACCGCACGGACCTGTTCGACGCGGCCACCGTCGCGCGCATGGCGGAGCACCTGGCCGTGCTCGTCCGGGGCGCCGTCGCGCATCCCGACGCGCCCCTGGCCGAGCTGCCCCTCATCGACGAGGCGGAGCGCCAGCAGCTGCTCTTCGGGTGGAATGGCGCGCGGGCCGAGTACCCGGCCCACGCCACCCTCCACACCCTCATCGAGGCCCAGGTGGACCGCACGCCCGACGCGGTGGCGCTGTCCTACGCGGGCACCTCGCTCACGTACCGGGAGCTGGACGCGCGGGCCAACCAGCTCGCGCGCCACCTGCGCATGCTGGGCGTCGGGCCCGAGGTGCGCGTGGGCCTCTTCCTGGAGCGCTCGCTGGAGATGGTCGTCGCCCTGCTGGCCACGCTGAAGGCCGGCGGCGCCTACGTGCCCTTCGACCCGGCCTACCCCGCCCAGCGCCTCGCCTGGATGCTGGAGGACGCGGCCGCGCCCGTCATCCTCACCCAGGAGCGCCTGGCCTCCGCGCTGCCCGCTCACTCCGCGCGCGTCGTGTGCCTGGATTCGGAGTGGGCCCACGTGGCCCGCCAGCCGACCTCGCGCCCGGTGCCGATGGCCCGCCCCGACTCGCTGGCCTACGTCATCTTCACCTCCGGCTCCACCGGCCGGCCCAAGGGCGCGATGAATGCCCACCGCGGCGTCGTCAACCGCCTGCTGTGGATGCAGCAGGAGTACGGCCTCACGCCCGCGGACACGGTGCTGCAGAAGACGCCGTTCAGCTTCGACGTGTCCGTGTGGGAGTTCTTCTGGCCGCTGATGACGGGCGCGCGGCTGGTGGTGGCACGCCCCGGCGGCCACCAGGAGCCGGCGTACCTCCTGCGCCTCATCGTCGAGGAGGCCGTCACCACGCTGCACTTCGTGCCCTCCATGCTCCAGGTGTTCCTGGAGGAGCCCGGGCTGGAGCAGTGCACCGCGCTCGAGCGCGTGGTGTGCAGCGGCGAAGCCCTTCCGCTGGAGCTGGCACAGCGCTGCCTGCAGCGGCTGCCCGGCGCCGGGCTGCACAACCTCTACGGCCCCACCGAGGCCGCCGTCGACGTGACGTACTACCCCTGCGTGCGCGACGAGTCGCACCGCTCGGTGCCCATCGGCCGGCCCGTGGCCAACACGCAGATCCGCATCCTGGATGCGGGCCTGCGCCCGGTGCCTGGCGGCGTGCCGGGTGAGCTGTTCATCGGCGGCGTGCAGGTGGGCCGGGGCTACCTGGGCCGCCCGGAGCTGACGGCCGAGCGCTTCATCCCGGACCCCTTCAGCGACACGCCGGGCGCCCGCCTCTACCGCACCGGCGATGTGGCGCGCTGGCTGGCGGACGGCACCGTCGAGTACCTGGGCCGTGCCGACTTCCAGGTGAAGGTGCGCGGCCTGCGCATCGAGCTCGGTGAAATCGAGTCCGCGCTGGAGCAGCAGCCCGCCGTGAAGCAGGCGGTGGTGATGGCCCGCGAGGACCGGCCCGGCGACAAGCGCCTGGTGGCCTACGTCATCGGAACGGACGTCTCCGTCGAATCGCTCCGTGCCGCCCTGTCGGCCCGGCTGCCCGAGTACATGGTGCCTCCGGCCTTCGTGGTCCTGGAGGCCTTCCCGCTGACGCCCAGCGGCAAGGTGGACCGCAAGGCGCTGCCCGTCCCGGAGCTGTCCACCTCCGCGGCCGAGTACGTCGCCCCGCGTACGCCCTCGGAGCAGACGCTCGCCGGCATCTGGGTGGAGCTGCTGCACGTGCCCCGCGTGGGCGCCACCGACAGCTTCTTCGAGCTGGGCGGCCACTCGCTGCTGGCCACGCAGCTCGTCTCCCGCATCCGCGCCGCCTTCAGCGTGGAGCTGCCGCTGCGCACCATCTTCGAGGCCCCCACCCTGGAGGCCCTCGCCCGCCGCCTCGACACCGAGGGCCCTGGCGTCATCGCGCCTCCGATGCTGCCGGCGCCTCGCAACCAGCCGCTGCCGCTCTCCTTCGCCCAGCAGCGGCTGTGGTTCCTGGACCAGATTGAGCCCGGCAGCCCCGCGTGGAACATGCCGGTGGCGCTGCGGCTGTCCGGCGCGCTGGACGCCGAGGCCCTGCGCCGGAGCCTCGAGGCCCTGGTGCACCGCCACGAGGCCCTGCGCACCACCTTCGGTGACGGGCCGGACGGCCCCGTGCAGGTCATCGCCGAGCCCGACACCCTGCGGCTGGACGTCGTCGACCTGAGCCCGCTGCCGCCCGAGCGGCGCGAGGCCGAGGCCCGCCGGCTGTCCGAGGCCGACGTGCTGCGGCCCTTCAACCTCTCCACCGGCCCGCTGCTGCGCACGTCCCTGCTGGTGCTCGACACCCAGGAGCACGTGCTGCTGCTCAACGTGCACCACATCGTCAGCGACGGCTGGTCCACGGGCGTCATGGTGCGCGAGCTGGCGGAGCTCTACGGGGCCTTCGTCTCCGGCAGGCCGTCGCCCCTGGCCCCGCTGCCCCTGCAGTACGCCGACTACGCCGCCTGGCAGCGCCAGTGGCTGGTGGGGGACACGCTGGAGGAGCAGCTCACCTGGTGGCGGCGTCAGCTCGACGGCGCGCCGAGCGAGCTGGAGCTGCCCACCGACAGGCCGCGCACGCCCGGCGCCGTACACAAGGGCCTGGGCATCCCCGTGGTGCTCTCGCGCGAGCTGTCCGACGCGGTGGAGGCGCTCTGCCGCCGCGAGGGCATCACCCCGTTCATGTTCCTGCTGGCCGCCTTCCAGCTGCTGCTGTCGCGCTACTCCGGCCAGGACGACATCGCCGTCGGCTCGCCGGTGGCCGGCCGCAACCGCGCCGAGCTGGAGGGGCTGGTCGGCTTCTTCCTCAACACCCTCGTCCTGCGCGCCCGCCTGGACGGGGAGCACTCCGTGCGCGAGCTGCTCGCCCAGGTGCGCGACACCGCCCTTGGCGCCTTCGCGCACCAGCACATCCCCTTCGAGCAGCTGCAGCCGATGCGCGTCGCCAACCAGGCGCAGCTGTTCCAGGTGATGTTCATCCTGCAGAACATGCCGGAGGCGGAGCTGAGCCTGCCGGGCCTGACGCTGCGGCCGATGGACAACGAGAGCAGCGTCGCCAAGTTCGACCTGACGCTGGCCCTCACGCGCAATGACGCCGGCTTCGTGGGCGCCATGGAGTACGCGGCGGACCTGTTCGACACCACCACCGCCCAGCGCATGGTGCGCCACCTGGGCACGCTGGTGGAGGCCATGGTCTCCGCGCCCGAGCGCCGGCTGTCCGCGCTGTCGCTGCTCTCCGGCGAGGAGCGCCAGCGGCTGCTGGTGGACTGGAGCGCCAGCCCGGCGCCCTACCCGGAGGTCTGCGTCCACACCCTCTTCGAGGAGCAGGTGCGCCGCGCGCCGGACGCGCTGGCCGCCTCCTTCGAGGGCGAGCACCTCACCTACGCGCAGCTGGACGCACGGGCCAACCAGCTCGCGCACGCCCTGCGCCGCCTGGGCGTCGGGCCCGAGGTCCGCGTCGCGCTCAGCGTGGAGCGCTCGCTGGACATCGTCGTGGGCCTGTTCGGCGTCCTCAAGGCCGGCGGCGCGTGGGTGCCGTTGGATCCGCTGCTGCCGCGCGAGCGCCTGTCCTTCATGCTGGAGGACAGCGGCGCCACCGCGCTGGTGACGCAGTCGCCGCTGGTGGACCGCTTCCCGGCGTCGTTCCGCGCCCGGACGCTGTGCCTGGACACGGATGGAGAGGCGCTGGCGCGCGAGAGCACCGAGGCCCCCGTCACCGACGTGGCGCCGTTCAACCTCGCGTACCTGCTCTACACGTCCGGCAGCACCGGCCTGCCCAAGGGCACCGCCATCGAGCACCGGGGCGTGTCCAACCTCGTCACGCAGGAAGCCATCTTCTACAGCATCGGCCCCGGCAGCCGCGTGCTGCAGTTCGCCAGCCTGTCGTTCGACCTGTCGGTGGAGGAGATCTTCACCACGCTGTGCTCCGGCGGCGCGCTCGTGCTGGCGCCCATGGAGAAGCTGATGCCGGGCGCGCCGCTCCAGCAGCTCATGCTGGACGAGAAGCTCACCGTCATCAGCGTCACGCCGGCCGCGCTCGGCGCCACGCCACATGAGGGCTACCCCGCGCTGCGCACCGTCATCTCCGGCGGCGAGGCCGTGTCCGCCGAGGTGGTGGGACGGTGGGCCCCGGGCCGCACGTTCATCAACGGCTACGGCCCCACGGAGACCACCGTCGTGGCCACGTTGGCCGTGTGCCTCCCGGATGGCCGCACGCCCGACATCGGCCGTCCCATGGGCAACATGCTCACCTATGTGCTGGACGCGCGCGGCGAGCCCGTGCCCGTGGGCGTCAAGGGCGAGCTGTACGTGGGTGGCGTGGGTGTGGCGCGCGGCTACGCGGGCCGCCCGTCTCTCACCGCCGAGCGCTTCGTGCCGGACGCCTTCTCCGGCGTGCCGGGCGCGCGCCTCTACCGCACCGGAGACGTGGTGCGGTGGCGCGACAACGGGACGCTGGACTACCTGGGCCGCGCGGACGCGCAGGTCAAGGTCCGTGGCTTCCGCATCGAGCTGGGTGAGGTGGAGTCCGCGCTGCTCAAGCTGCCCGCGGTGCGCGAGGCGGTGGTGGTGGCGCGCGAGGACGGCCCCGGCGGCAAGCGCCTGGTGGGCTACGTGGTGCTGCGCGACGGCTTCCAGCCGGACAGCGCCGCGCTGCGCACCGCCCTCAAGGACACGCTGCCCGAGTACATGGTGCCCGCGGCCGTGGTGCTGCTGCCGGCGATGCCCCTCACGCCCAACGGCAAGGTGGACCGCAAGGCCCTGCCCGCCCCGGACTTCGAGAGCGAGACCCGGGACTTCATCGCCCCCCGCACGCCCACCGAGCAGCGGCTGGCCGAGCTGTGGAGCCAGCTCCTCAACGTCCAGCGCATCGGCGCCAGCGACAACTTCTTCGACCTGGGTGGCCACTCGCTGCTGGCCACGCAGGCCATCAGCCGCATCCGCCTGGCGTTCAGCGTGGAGCTGCCCCTGCGCGGGCTGTTCGAGCAGCCCACCGTGGAGGGCGTGGCGCGCCTCATCGACGCCGCCCTCGCCGGCAAGGGCACTCCCGCGACGCCGCGCAAGCGCGACACCCGCGCGCTTTCGCTGCCCATCCTCCCGCTGGAGGAGGTCGCCGCGCGCGCGCCGGTGAAGCCCACCCCGGCGGAGACGGCCGACGCCGTGCCCGCGGTCCTCACCGAGGCGGAGCGGCACCGGGTGCTGGTGGAGTTCAACGACACCGCCACCGACTTCCCGCGCGAGTCCACCCTGCCGGACGTCTTCGCGCAGGTGGTGGCCCGCTACCCGGACAAGGTCGCCGTGGAGTTCGGCGGCGCGAAGCTCACCTACCGGCAGCTCGACGCGCGCGCCAACCAGCTCGCGTGGCACCTGCGCGGCCTGGGCGTGTCCACCGACACGCGCGTGGCCGTGGCCGTGGAGCGGTCGCTGGAGCTCATCGTGTCGCTGGTGGCCATCCTCAAGGCCGGCGGCGCCTACGTCCCGTTGGACCCGTCCTACCCGCGTGAGCGCCTGTTCAACATGCTGGAGGACTCGCGCCCGCTCGCGCTGGTGACGACGCGCGACGCCCTGTCGAAGCTGCCCGCCGAGGGCCTGTCCACCGTGGTGCTGGAGGAGACGGACGTCTCCTCGCTGCCCGTGACGGCGCCGCCGTCGATGGCCCTGCCGGAGAGCCTGGCGTACATCGACTTCACCTCCGGCTCCACCGGCCGGCCCAAGGGCGTGGGCACGCTGCACGTGGGCGTGCTCCGCGTCGTCTTCGGCGTGGACTACGCGCGCTTCGGTCCGGACGAGACGCTGCTCCAGCTGGCTCCCATCTCCTTCGACGCGTCCACGTTCGAAATCTGGGGCGCGCTGCTGCACGGCGCGCGCCTGGTGGTGATGCCGCCCCGCGCGCCGTCGCTGGAGGAGCTGGGCCGGGTGGTCCGCGAGGCCGGCGTGACGACGCTGTGGCTGACCACGGGCCTCTTCGTCCAGGCCGTGGAGTCGCACCTGGAGGCGCTGCGCCCGGTGAAGCAGCTGCTCACCGGCGGTGACGTGATGTCGGCGGCGCACTACCGCCGCGCCCTGGAGACGCTGCGCATCCCCGTCTCCCACGCCTACGGCCCCACGGAGACGACGGTGTTCGCCAGCTGCGTCCAGCTGACGGACGCGTCCCAGACGGGGGAGACCGTCACCATCGGACCTCCGCTCGGCAACACGCGGGTGTACCTGCTGGACGAGGCCGGCCAGCCGGTGCCCACCGGCGCCACCGGCGAGGCGTTCATCGGCGGCGAGGGCGTGGCCCGCGGCTACGTGGGCCAGCCGCACCTCACCGCCGAGCGCTTCGTCCCCGACCCGTTCTCCGGCATCCCCGGCGCGCGCCTCTACCGCACCGGCGACCTGCTGCGCTGGCGCCCGGACGGCATGCTGGAGTTCGTCGGCCGCGCCGACGCCCAGGTGAAGGTGCGTGGCTTCCGCATCGAGCTGGGTGAAATCGAGAACGCCCTGCTCGCCTTCCCCGAGGTGCGCGAGGCGGTGGTGGTGGCCCGCGAGGACGGCCCCGGCGACAAGCGCCTGGTCGGCTACGTCGTCGCGCCTGAGTCGCTGGACGTGCTGGCCCTGCGCGCCTTCGTGAAGGAGCGGCTGCCCGAGTACATGGTGCCCTCCGCCATCGGGCGGCTGGACGCCATGCCGCTCACGGCGAACAGCAAGATTGACCGCAAGGCCCTCCCGGCCCCGTCCACCTTCCAGACCCGCGCCCTGACGCGCGCGCCGCGCACCGAGCGCGAGCGCGAGCTGGCGGCCATCTGGGCCCGCGCGCTCCACCTGGACGCGGTGGGTGCCGAGGACGACTTCTTCGAGCTGGGTGGCCACTCGCTGACGGCCACGCAGGTGCTGTCGCGCATCCGCCAGCACTTCCGCGTGGAGCTGTCCTTCGGCGAGTTCTTCTCCGCCCCCACCATCGCCGCCCTGGCCCAGCGCATCGACGAGCGGATGGCGAGCCGGACGGCGTCCGCGCAGCCGCTGCTCAGGCCCCGCGCCCAGGGCACGACGCTGCCGCTGTCCTTCGCGCAGCAGCGCCTGTGGTTCTTCGCGAAGCTGGACCCGGACAGCGCCGCCTACAACCTGCCCTTCGCCGTGCGGCTGGAGGGTGAGCTGGACGTGCCCGCCCTGGCACGCGCCCTGCGCGACGTGATGCAGCGCCACGAGTCCCTGCGCACCACGTTCCAGGAGCACGAGCACCAGCCCATCCAGGTCATCGCGGAGCGGCCCGAGCTGCCCGCGGGCTACGTGGACCTGGGCGCGCTGCCCGAGGCCGAGCGGCGCGACTCGCTGCAGCGGCTCATCGACCACGACGCGCTCCAGCCCTTCGACATGGAGGCCGGCCCGCTCTGGCGCGTCCACCTGGTGCGGCTGGCCGGGCAGGAGCACGCGCTGCTGCTCAACCTGCACCACGTGATTTCGGACGGCTGGTCCATGGGCGTCCTCTTCAGCGAGCTGGCCGCGCTGTACTCGGCCCACGCCACGGGCCGGCCCGCGCTCCTGGAGCCGCTGCCGGTGCAGTACCCGGACTACGCGCTGTGGCAGCGCGAGTGGCTGCGCGACGAGGTGATGGACGCGCAGCTCGGCTACTGGAAGCAGCAGCTGCAGGGCGCCCCCCGGGCCCTGGAGCTGCCTGGCGACAGGCCGCGCCCGGCCACGCAGACGTTCCGTGGCGCGACGCTGCCGTTCCACTACCCGAAGGAGCTGTCGGACGCGCTGGACGCCCTCTGTCGCCAGGAGGGCGCCACGCCCTCCATGGTGGTGCTGGCCGCCTTCCAGGCGCTGCTGGCCCGCTACTCCGGCCAGGACGACGTGAGCATCGGCTCGCCCATCGCAGGCCGCACGCACGCGGAGCTGGAAGGGCTCATCGGCTTCTTCGTCAACACGCTGGTGCTGCGCACGAAGCTGGAGGGAGACCCCAGCTTCCGCGCGCTGCTCGCCCGCGTGCGCGGCACCACGCTCGGCGCTTACACCCACCAGGACGTCCCGTTCGAGAAGCTGGTGGAGGTGGTGCGTCCCGACCGCGACGCGAGCCGCTCGCCGCTGTTCCAGGTGATGCTCGCGTACCAGAACGCGCCCATGCCCCAGGTGATGGGCCCGGGGCTGCGGCTCGTCCCTGTCGAAATCGAGCAGACCTCCGCGAAGTTCGACCTCACGCTGGCCGTCAACGACGACGGCAACGGGCTGGTGGGCTCGCTGGAGTACAGCACCGACCTGTTCGACGCCTCGACGGCGGCGCGGATGGTGGACCACCTGCGCGAGCTGCTCGCTGGCGCGCTGGCGGACCCGGACCGTCCGCTGTCCACCGTGCCCATGCTCACGGCCGAGGAGCGGAAGCTGCTCTTCCACGGCTGGCGTGAGCCGGCCGCGTCCAATGCGGCCCATGCCGGCCTGCACCGGCTGCTCCAGGCCCAGGCAAGGCTGACGCCGGACACGGTGGCCGCGGAGCTGGACGGCCAGTCGCTCACCTGGGGCGAGCTGCACCAGCGCGCCCGCGAGGTGCACCGCTCGCTGCTCGCGCGTGGGCTGGTGGAGCTGCCCGCGCCGCCTCCGCTCGTGCCCGCGCCGCGCACGGGTGCGGCGCTGCCGGTGTCCTTCGCCCAGCAGCGGCTGTGGCTGCTCGACCAGCTGGAGCCCGGCAACGCGACGTACAACATCCCGACGGCGGTGCGGCTCGAGGGTGCGCTGAACGTGGAGGCCCTGCGTCAGGGCCTCACCGAGCTGGTGCGCCGCCACGAGTCGCTGCGCACCACCTTCCGTGAGCAGCAGGGCGAGCCCCTGCAGGTCATCGCGCCCGCCTCCGCGCTGCCGCTGCGCGTGGTGGACCTGAGCGGCCTGGGCACGAGCGCGGCCGCGGAGGCCCGCCGCCTGCTGACGGAGGAGATTGCCACCGGCTTCGACCTCGTCGCCGGCCCGCTGCTGCGCGCGATGCTGGTGAAGCTGGCTCCGACCGAGCACGTGCTGTTGCTCAACATGCACCACGTCATCTCGGACGGCTGGTCCATGGGTGTGCTGGTGCGCGAGCTGGCGGCGCTCTACGGCGCCTTCGGCCAGGGCCAGCCCTCGCCGCTGCCCGAGCCGACGCTGCAGTACGCCGACTACGCCGTGTGGCAGCGCGGGTGGCTCCATGGCGAGGTGCTGGACGCGCAGCTGGCGTACTGGCGCCACCACCTCGCGGGCGCCGCGCCGCTGCAGCTGCCCACCGACAAGGTGCGCCCGCCGGTGAAGACGTTCCGGGGCGCCTTCGTCCCCGTCGCCCTGCCCCAGGCCGTGGCCCAGGCCCTCAAGGCCCTGTGCCAGCGTGAAGGCGTCACGCCCTTCATGGTGCTGCTGGCCGCGTGGCAGGCGCTGCTGGCCCGCTACAGCGGACAGCAGGACATCTGCGTCGGCACACCCGTCGCCGGTCGCCAGCGCGCGGAGACGGAGGAGCTCATCGGCTTCTTCGTCAACACGCTGGTGCTGCGCTCCGAGGTGTCCGGAGAGCAGTCCTTCCGCGAGCTGCTGAAGCAGGTGAGGGAGACGGCCCTGGGCGCGTACGCGCACCAGGACGTGCCCTTCGAGCGACTGGTGGAGGAGCTACGCCCCGAGCGCGACCTGAGCCGCACGCCGCTCTTCCAGGTCCTCTTCGCCCTGCAGAACGCGGGAGGCGAGAGCGCGCAGGAGCTGCCCGGCCTGGCCCTGCGCCCGGTGGAGGTCGAGTACCGCGTCGCGAAGTTCGAGCTGGAGCTGAACCTGACGGAAGCGGCCGACGGCATCTTCGGCTCGCTGGGCTACAACACCGACCTCTTCGACGCGGCGACGCCCGCGCGCATGGCGGAGCACTTCCGCGTGCTGGTGGAGGCCCTGGTTGCCCGGCCCGAGGCGCCCCTGGCGTCCGTCTCCATGCTGACGGCCGAGGAGCGTCACCAGGTCCTGGTCGACTGGAACGCCACCGTCACCGAGTACCCGCGCGGCTCCACGCTGCCCGAGGTCTTCGCGCAGGTGGTGGCCCGCTACCCGGACAAGGTCGCCGTGGAGTTCGGCGGCGCGAAGCTGACCTACCGGCAGCTCGACAAGCGCGCCAACCAGCTGTCCTGGCACCTGCGCGCCCTCGGTGTGTCCACCGACTCGCGCGTGGCGCTGGCCGTGGACCGCTCGGTGGAGCTCATCGTCTCGCTCCTCGCCATCCTCAAGGCCGGCGGCGCCTACGTCCCGCTGGACCCGTCGTACCCGCGTGAGCGCCGCGCGGCCATGATGGAGGACTCGCGCCCCCGCGTGCTCGTCACCACCCGCGCGCTGCTGCCGAAGCTGCCGCACCGGAGCGTGGTCACCCTGGTCCTGGAGGATAACGACCCCTCCCAGCAGCCCGACACCGCGCCGCCGTTCGCCGGGCTGCCCGACAGCCTCGCGTACATCGACTTCACGTCCGGCTCCACCGGCCGCCCCAAGGGCGTCGGCACGCCGCAGGCGGCAGTCCTGCGCACCGTGTTCGGCGTCGACTACGCCCACCTGGGCCCGGATGAGACGTTCCTCCTCATCGCGCCGGTCTCCTTCGACGCGTCCACCCTGGAGCTGTGGGCGCCGCTGCTGCACGGCGGCCGCCTGGTCGTCTTCCCGCCGCACTCGCCCTCCGACGTGCACGAGCTGGAGCGGGTGCTGGTGAAGCACTGCGTCACGACGCTGCACCTCACCGCCGGCCTCTTCACCCAGGTGGTGGACAACCACCTGTCCGCCCTGCGCGGCGTGCGCCAGCTGCTCACCGGTGGCGACGTCGTGAGTGCGCCGCATGTCCGCCGCGTCCTCGAGGAGCTGAAGATTCCGGTGACGGCCTGCTACGGCCCGACGGAGACCACGCTCTTCGCCTCGTGCCACCGCATGACGCACGTGGCCCACGTGGGCACCGCCGTGCCCATCGGAAAGCCCATCGGCAACACCCGCGTCTACGTGCTCGACGCGGCCGGCCAGCCCGTGCCTGCTGGCATCGTCGGCGAGCTGTTCATCGGCGGCGACGGCGTGGCTCGTGGCTACGTGGAGCAGTCCGCCCTCACCGCCGAGCGCTTCGTCCCCGATGCCCTCTCCGGCGTCCCGGGCGCCCGCCTCTACCGCACGGGCGACCTGGCCCGCTGGCGCAACGACGGCGTGCTGGAGTTCCTCGGCCGCGCCGACGCCCAGGTGAAGGTGCGCGGCTACCGCATCGAGCTGGCGGAAGTGGAAACCGCCCTGCTGGCCTTCCCCGAGGTGGGCCAGGCCGTGGCGCTGGTGCGCGAGGACGTGCCCGGCGACAAGCGCCTGGTGGGCTACGTCGCGGCGCCCGAGTCGCTCGACATGGCCACCCTGCGCGCGGCCCTGAAGCAGCGGCTGCCCGAGTACATGGTGCCCTCCGCGCTGGTGCGGCTGGACACCCTGCCCCTCACGGCCAACGCCAAGGTGGACCGCAAGGCGCTGCCCGTACCGGAGTCCGTCGCCGCCGCGCCAGACGCGGAGTACGTCGCGCCGCGCACGCCCACCGAGGCGAAGCTGGCGGAGCTGTTCGCCGCCGTCCTGCGCCTGCCGCGCGTGAGCGTCACCGGCAACTTCTTCGAGCTGGGCGGCCACTCCCTGCTGGCCATGCAGCTCGTCTCCCGCGTGCGCTCCGCGTTCGGGGTGGAGCTGCCCCTGCGCGTCCTCTTCGAGGCGCCCACCGTGGCCGCCCTCGCCACGTACATCGACTCGCAGCAGGGCTCCGGGCGCGAGCTCCAGGCGCCCGACCTGGTGGCGCGTGCCTCCGGCGTCGACCGGCTGCCGCTGTCCTTCGCGCAGCAGCGGCTGTGGTTCCTCGAGCAGCTCCAGCCGGGCTCGGCCTACAACATGCCGTCGCCGGTGCGCCTCACGGGAGCGCTGGACGTCGCCGCGCTCGAGCGCGCCCTGGATGCGCTCATCCAGCGCCACGAGTCCCTGCGCACCACCTTCGCCTCCCACCAGGGCGAGCCCGTGCAGGTCATCCACCCGGTCTCCGCCTGGCGGCTGCCCGTGGTGGACCTGAGCGCGCTGCCCGGCGAGGAGCGCGAGGCCGAGGCCCGCCGGCTGGCCGGCGAGGACGCCGACCGCCCGTTCGACCTGTCCGAAGGGCCGCTCTTCCGCGCCGCGCTGCTGAAGCTGGCGGCGGAGGACCACGTGCTGCTGCTGACGATGCACCACATCGTCTCCGACGGCTGGTCCATGGGCATCCTCGTGCGCGAGCTGGCCGCGCTGTACGAGACGCTCGCCACGGGCGGAACGCCCCAGCTCCCGCCGCTGCCGGTGCAGTACGCGGACTTCGCGCTGTGGCAGCGCGACTGGCTGCGCGGCGAGGTGCTGGAGGCGCAGCTCGGCTACTGGAAGCAGCAGCTCAGCGGCGCGCCCCAGGCCCTGGAGCTGCCCACCGACAGGCCGCGCCCGGCCGTGCAGACGTTCGCCGGGGCGCTGCTCCCGTTCGTGCTCCCGTCCGCGCTGTCGCAGCGGGTGGAGACGCTCGCCCGCGAGCACAACGCCACCGCCTTCATGGTGCTGCTGGCGGCGTTCCAGACGCTGCTGCACCGCTACTCGGGTCAGGACGACGTCGTCGTGGGCTCGCCCATCGCCGGCCGCAACCGCACGGAGACGGAGGGCCTCATCGGCTTCTTCGTCAACTCGCTGTCCCTGCGCGCGCGCTTCTCCGATGAGGCGACCTTCACGTCCCTGCTGCGTCAGGTGCGTGAGACGACGCTGGGCGCCTACGCGCACCAGGACGTGCCCTTCGAGAAGCTGGTGGAGGTGCTGCACCAGGAGCGCGACCTGAGCCGCTCGCCGGTGTTCCAGGTCATGTTCGCCGTGCAGAACCTGCCGGACTCCGAGCTGTCGCTGCCCGGCCTGACGCTGTCCGCCCTGGACTCGTCGGGTGGTACGGCCGCCAAGTTCGACCTCTCGCTGTCCATCCAGACGGACGCGGGCGGGCTGCAGGGCTCGCTGAGCTACAACACCGACCTGTTCGACGCGGCCACCATGAAGCGCCTGGTGGAGCACCTGGGCACGCTGCTGGAGTCCGCCGCCGCCAACCCCGGCCAGCGCCTCTCCGAGCTGGCGCTGATGCCCGCGGCCGAGCGGCACCAACTGCTGGTGGAGTGGAACCAGACGGCCGCGGCGTTCGACGAAGGCGCCTGCATCCACGAGCTGTTCGAGGCCCAGGTGGCCAGGACTCCTGATGCCGAGGCCCTGTGCTTCGGCGCCGAGTCGCTCAGCTACCGCGAGCTGGATGCCCGCGCCAACCGGCTCGCCCACGAGCTGCGCACCCGGGGCATCCGTCCCGACACGCGTGTGGCCCTGTGCGTGGAGCGCTCGTTCGACCTCGTCATCGGCATGCTGGGCGTGCTCAAGGCCGGCGGCGCCTACGTCCCGCTCGACCCGGCCTACCCGCGCGAGCGCCTGGACTTCATGCTCCAGGACTCTGGCGCCACCGTCCTGCTGACCCAGGACCACCTGCGCGACACGCTGCCGGCCTTCTCCGGCGACGTGCTGGCGCTCGACACCGCCGGGCTGTCCCACCACCCGGCCACCGCGCCGGCCCGCGTGGGCACGGCGGACCACCTCGCGTACGTCATCTACACCTCCGGCTCCACTGGCCGCCCCAAGGGCGTCATGGTGGCCCACCGCGGCGTGCCCAACCTGACGCGCCATATGGCCCAGGCCACCGGCCTCGAGCCCGGCCAGCGCGTGCTCCAGTTCGCCTCCTACAGCTTCGACGCCTCCGTGCACGAGGTGATGACGACGCTGCTGCACGGCGCCACCCTGGTGCTGGCAGCTCGCGAAGCACTGATGCCCGGCCAGGCCCTGACGGACACGCTGCGCACCCAGGCCATCGACTCCGTGCTGCTGCCGCCGTCCGTCCTGGCCGTGCTGCCCACGGAAGGCCTGGAGACGCTGGGCACCCTCATCACTGGCGGCGAGGCCTGCAGCGCCGAAGTCGTGGCGAAGTGGGCCCCGGGCCGGCGCTTCTTCAACGTCTACGGCCCCACCGAAGACACCGTCATCGCCCTCCTCCATGACTGCCAGCCGGATGGCCAGCGTCCGCCGCTGGGCAAGGCGCTCTCCAACACGCGCCTCTACGTGCTGGACCGGCACCTGCGTCCGGTACCCATGGGCGTCTCCGGAGAGCTGTTCATCGGCGGCGTGGGCCTGGCTCGCGGCTACCTCGGCCGACCGGAGCTGACCGCGGAGCGCTTCATCCCCGACGCCTTCAGCACCGAGCCGGGCGCTCGCCTCTACCGCTCGGGCGACCTCGTGCGCTGGAAGGCGGACGGCACGCTCGACTTCCTGGGCCGCACCGACTTCCAGGTGAAGCTGCGTGGCTTCCGCATCGAGCTGGGTGAAATCGAGGCCGTGCTGAACGCCCACACCGGCGTGCAACAGACCCTGGTGCTGTTGCGCGAGGACCGGCCGGGCGACAAGCGCCTCGTCGCGTACGTGGTGCCCGCGCCGGGTGCCACGCTGGAGACGGAGACGCTCCGCGCCGCCCTCAAGCAGCGGCTGCCCGAGCACATGGTGCCGTCCGCCTTCGTGGTGATGGACGAGCTGCCGCTCACGCCCAACGGCAAGGTGGACCGCAAGGCCCTGCCCGTGCCGGACGCCGCCGTCGGCAGCACCGGCTACGTCGCCCCGCGCACTCCCACCGAGGAGCTGCTAGCGACCATCTGGGCGCAGGTGCTCGGTGTCGCGAGGGTCGGCGCGGAGGACCACTTCTTCGAGCTGGGTGGACACTCGCTGCTGGCCACGCAGGTCATCTCGCGCATCCGCGTCGCCTTCAGTGTGGAGTTGCCCCTGCGGGCCCTCTTCGAGGCGCCGGTCCTCTCCGCGCTCGCAAGGCGCATCGACGAGGCCCGCCGCTCGACGGCCGTCCAGGTTCCGCCCTTGGCGCCTGTCTCGCGCGAGGGCGCGCTGCCGCTGTCCTTCGCGCAGCAGCGGCTGTGGGTCATCGACCAGCTGGAGCCCGGAAGCTCGACGTACAACATGCCGACGGCCCTGCGCCTGCGCGGGCCGCTGGACGTGAGCGCGCTGGAGCAGGCGTTCACCTCGCTGGTGGAGCGTCACGAGTCGCTGCGCACCACCTTCGCCTCCAACGGGGGCGAGCCGGTGCAGGTCATCCACCCGGCCACGGCGTTCCAACTGCCCGTGGTGGACCTGGGCGCGCAGCCCGCCGAGCAGCGCGAGGCCGAGGCCCTGCGCCTGGCCACCGAAGAAGGCGTGCGCCCGTTCGACCTGGAGCACGGGCCGCTGTTCCGCGCCCTGCTGCTGCGGCTGTCCGCCGACGACCACGTGCTCATCGGGACGCAGCACCACATCGTGTCCGATGGCTGGTCCATGGGCGTGCTGATGCAGGAGCTGACCGCGTTCTACGCGGCGCATGTCAACGGCCAGCCCGCGCAGCTGCCGGCCCTGCCCGTGCAGTACGCCGACTTCGCCGCCTGGCAGCGCTCGTGGCTCAAGGACGAGGCCCTGGAGCGCCAGCTGGCTTACTGGCGGAAGCAGCTCACCGGCGCGGCTCCCGTGCTGGAGCTGCCTACCGACAAGCCTCGCCCGGCCGTCCAGTCCAACCGCGGTGCCTACCAGCCCGTGCAGCTGTCCAAGTCCGTCACGGACGCGCTGCTAGCCCTCTGCCAGCGTGAAGGCATCACGCCCTTCATGGCGCTGCTCACCGTCTGGCAGATGCTGCTGGCCCGCTACTCCGGCCAGGAGGACATCTCCATCGGCTCCCCCATCGCCGGTCGTACCCGTGCGGAGACGGAAGGCCTCATCGGCTTCTTCGTCAACACACTGGTGCTCCGCGGCCAGGTGAGCCCCGAGGCCACCTTCCGTGAGCTGCTGGCCCGCGCCCGCGCCGCCACCCTCGGCGCCTACGAGCACCAGGACGTCCCGTTCGAAAAGCTCGTCGAGGAGCTGCGTCCACAGCGCAGCTTCAGCCACTCGCCTCTCTTCCAGGTGATGCTGGTGCTGCAGAACACCCCTGTCTCCACCATGGAGGTCAAGGGTGGCGCCCAGAGCGGCCCGCCGCTGCGCCTGGAGGCCTTCGACGCCGACGTCCAGACGACGAAGTTCGACCTGACGCTGTCGCTGAGTGAGACGCCGGAAGGCCTGGCTGGAACGCTGGGCTACCGCACCGACCTGTTCGAGCAGGCCACCATCGCCCGGATGGTGCAGCACCTCGCCACCCTGCTGGAGGCGGCGATCCACGCCCCCGACTCTCGCGTGGGTGACCTGCCGCTGCTGCCTGCTTCCGAGCGTCACCAGCTCGTGGCCGGATGGAACGACACCCGTCGCGAGCTGCCGTGGACCGGCGCGCTGCATGAGCGCTTCGAGGCCCAGGCCGCCCTCACGCCGGACGCCCTCGCTGTCCTCGATGACTCGGCCTCGCTCTCCTTCGGCCTGCTCAACCGCCGCGTCAACCAGCTCGCCCGCTGGCTGCGGACGCGGGGGGTGGGCCCCGAGGTGCGCGTCGCCCTGTGCATGGAGCGTGGCGTCGACATGGTCGTCGCCGTCCTCGCCATCCTCAAGGCCGGTGGTGCCTACGTCCCCATGGACCCGGCCTACCCGCGCGAGCGCCTGGCCTTCATGCTCCAGGACTGCGGCGCACGCCTCGCCCTTACCCAGCGCCACCTGTCCGAGCGCTTCGAGGGCTCCACCGCGGAAGCGGTGTTCGTCGATGACGAAGCGGTGCGCGAGCAGCTCTCGCGTGAGTCGGACGCCAACCTGGCGCACGTCACCGCGCCCGAGCACGTCGCCTACGTCATCTACACCTCCGGCTCCACCGGCCGTCCCAAGGGCGTCATGGTGCAGCACGCCTCGGTGATGAACCTGCGCGCCGCGCTCGCCTCCGCTGTGTATGCGGACGCGAAGGGCGCCCTGCGCGTCAGCCTCAATGCGCCGCTCGCCTTCGATGCCTCCGTCAAGCAACTCATCCAGATTGCCGACGGCCACGCCCTGTGCGTGGTGCCCCAGACGGCCCGCGAGGACGTGACGCTCCTCAACGCCTGGGTGCAGAAGCACGGCGTCGACGTGCTCGACTGCTCGCCCTCGCACCTGCGCCTGCTGCTGGAAGAGGGCCTGGGCTCCCACCGCGAGCTGCGTGTCCTCGTCGGCGGCGAGGCCGTGGATGAAGTCCTCTGGGCAAAGCTTGCCGCCCACCCCTTCATCCAGTGCTTCAACGTCTACGGCCCCACCGAGTGCACCGTCGACACCACCGCCCGCGCCATTCGCGGCGCGTCTCGCCCCACCCTCGGCGGCCCCCTGACCAACGTCCAGGTGTACGTCCTCGACGAGCGCCTGCAGCCAGTGCCCACCGGCGTCCCCGGAGAGCTCTTCATCGGCGGCGCGGGCGTCTCTCGCGGCTACCTCAACCGCCCCGAGCTCACCGCCGAGAAGTTCATCCCCGACCCGTTCTCGGCCACTCCGGGCGCTCGCCTCTACCGCACCGGCGACAAGGTGCGCTGGCTGGCCACCGGCGAGCTCGACTACCTGGGCCGCATCGACTTCCAGGTGAAGCTGCGCGGCTTCCGCATCGAGCTGGGTGAAATCGAAGCCGCGCTGGAGACGGACGCCGCCGTCCGCCGCGCCGTGGTGCTGGCGCGCGAGGACGTGCCCGGCAACCCGCGCCTCGTCGCCTACCTCGTCACCGAAGAGGGCACCCCCCTCGACTCCGCCGCCCTGCGCACCTCGCTGCTGCAATCGCTGCCCGAGTACATGGTGCCCTCCGCCTTCGTCTTCCTGGCGGCCCTGCCCCTCAACACCCACGGCAAGATCGACCGCAAGGCCCTGCCCGCTCCGGACACCTCTGCCCCGAGCGCCGGCTACGTCGCCCCGCGCACGCCCACCGAGGAGCTGCTCGCCGCCATCTGGGCGCAGGTGCTCGGCATCCAGAAGATCGGCTCGAACGACAACTTCTTCGAGCTGGGCGGCCACTCGCTGCTGGCTACGCAGGTCATCTCGCGCGTCCGCGTCACCTTCGGCGTGGAGCTGCCGCTGCTCGCCCTCTTCCAGGCCCCCGTCCTGTCCGCCCTCGCGCGGCGCATCGACGCGGCGATGCACTTGAACACGGTCCAGGCTCCGCCCCTGGCACCTGTGTCGCGCGAGGGTGCGCTGCCGCTGTCCTTCGCGCAGCAGCGCCTGTGGGTCATCGATCAGCTGGAGCCCGGCAGCGCCACGTACAACATGCCCACCGCGCTGCGGCTCAGCGGGCCGCTGGACTTGAGCGCGCTGGACAAGGCGTTCTCTTCGCTGGTGGAGCGTCACGAGTCCCTGCGCACCACCTTCGCGGTGAGTGACGACGGTCAGCCCGTGCAGGTCATCCACCCGGCGTCGCACTTCACGGTGCCGGTGGTGGACCTGACCAACCTGCCGCCCGACGAGGCCGAAGCCGAAGCCCGGCGTCGGGTCGCCCACGAGGTCCAGCAGCCGTTCGACCTCGCGCGTGGGCCGCTGTTCCGTGCCGTGCTGCTGCGGCTGTCGTCCGACCACTTCGTGCTCGTCGGCACGCTGCACCACATCGTGTCCGATGGCTGGTCCTCGGGCGTGCTGATGCGCGAGCTGACCGCGTTCTACGCGGCGCATGTCACCGCCCAGCCCGCGCAGCTGCCGGCCCTGCCCGTGCAGTA
Organism: Pyxidicoccus xibeiensis; assembly: GCF_024198175.1. Lineage (NCBI taxonomy): Bacteria > Pseudomonadati > Myxococcota > Myxococcia > Myxococcales > Myxococcaceae > Pyxidicoccus > Pyxidicoccus xibeiensis. The sequence continues at coordinate 48,323 of NZ_JAJVKV010000026.1, read as the reverse complement.
CGCCGACTTCGCCGCCTGGCAGCGCTCGTGGCTCAAGGACGAGGCCCTGGAGCGCCAGCTGGATTACTGGCGGAAGCAGCTCACCGGCGCGGCTCCGGTGCTGGAGCTGCCCACCGACAAGGCCCGTCCGGCCGTCCAGTCCAACCGCGGCGCCTACCAGCCCGTGCAGCTGTCCAAGTCCGCCACGGACGCGCTGCTGGCCCTCTGCCAGCGCGAGGGCATCACGCCCTTCATGGCGCTGCTCACCCTCTGGCAGATGCTGCTGGCCCGCTACTCCGGCCAGCAGGACATCTCCGTCGGCGTGCCCATCGCTGGCCGCACCCGCGCGGAGACGGAGGGCCTCATCGGCTTCTTCGTCAACACGCTGGTGCTGCGCGGTCAGGTGAACCCGGAAGCGACCTTCCGTGAGCTGCTGGCCCGCGCCCGCGCCGCCACCCTCGGCGCCTACGAGCACCAGGACGTCCCCTTCGAGAAGCTCGTCGAGGAGCTGCGTCCGCAGCGCAGCTTCAGCCACTCGCCTCTCTTCCAGGTGATGCTGGTGCTGCAGAACACCCCTGTCTCCTCCATGGAGGTCAAGGGTGGTGCCCAGAGCGGCCCGCCGCTGCGCCTGGAGGCCTTCGACGCCGACATCCAGACGACGAAGTTCGACCTGACGCTGACCCTGGGCGAGACGCCGGAAGGCTTCGCCGGCACGCTGGCCTACCGCACCGACCTGTTCGAGTCGGCCACCATCGCCCGGATGGTGCAGCACCTCGCCACCCTGGTGGAGGCCGCCGTCACCGCACCGGAGAAGCGCGTGGGTGACCTGCCGCTGCTGCCCGCCTCCGAGCGGCAGCAGGTACTGGTGCGTTGGAATGACACGCGTCGCGAGCTGCCGTGGAACGGCGCGCTGCACGAGCGCTTCGAGGCCCAGGCCGCCCTCACGCCGGACGCCCTCGCCGTCCTCGATGACTCGGCTTCGCTCTCCTTCGGCCTGCTCAACCGCCGCGTCAACCAGCTCGCCCGCTGGCTGCGGACGCGGGGTGCCGGTCCCGAGGTGCGTGTCGCCCTCTGCATGGAGCGTGGCGTCGACATGGTCGTCGCCGTCCTCGCCATCCTCAAGGCCGGTGGCGCCTACGTCCCCATGGACCCGGCCTACCCGCGCGAGCGCCTGGCCTTCATGCTCCAGGACTGCGGCGCGCGCCTCGCCCTCACCCAGCGCCACCTGTCCGAGCGCTTCGAGGGGTCCACCGCGGAAGCGGTGTTCGTCGATGACGAAGCGGTGCGCGAGCAGCTCTCGCGTGAGTCGGACGCCAACCTGGCGCACGTCACCGCGCCCGAGCACGTCGCCTACGTCATCTACACCTCCGGCTCCACCGGCCGTCCCAAGGGCGTCATGGTGCAGCACGCCTCGGTGATGAACCTGCGCGCCGCGCTTGCCTCCGCTGTGTACGCGGACGCCAAGCCCGGCCTGCGCGTCAGCCTCAATGCGCCGCTCGCCTTCGATGCCTCCGTCAAGCAACTCATCCAGATTGCTGACGGCCATGCCCTGTGCGTGGTGCCCCAGACGGCTCGCGAGGACGTGACGCTCCTCAACGCCTGGGTGCAGAAGCACGGCGTCGACGTGCTCGACTGCTCGCCCTCGCACCTGCGCCTGCTGCTGGAAGAGGGCCTGGGCTCCCACCGCGAGCTGCGTGTCCTCGTCGGCGGCGAGGCCGTGGCTGAAGTCCTCTGGGCAAAGCTTGCCGCCCACCCCTTCATCCAGTGCTTCAACGTCTACGGCCCCACCGAGTGCACCGTCGACACCACCGCCCGCGCCATTCGCGGCGCCTCCCGCCCCACCCTCGGCGGCCCCCTGGCCAACGTCCAGGTGTACGTCCTCGACGAGCGCCTGCAGCCGGTCCCCACCGGCGTCCCCGGAGAGCTCTTCATCGGCGGCGCGGGCGTCTCTCGCGGCTACCTCAACCGCCCCGAGCTCACCGCCGAGAAGTTCATCCCCGACCCGTTCTCGGCCACTCCGGGCGCCCGCCTCTACCGCACCGGCGACAAGGTGCGCTGGCTGGCCACTGGCGAGCTCGACTACCTGGGCCGCATCGACTTCCAGGTGAAGCTGCGCGGCTTCCGCATCGAGCTGGGCGAAATCGAAACTGCACTGGAGACGGACGCCGCCGTCCGCCGCGCCGTGGTGCTGGCGCGCGAGGACGTGCCCGGCAACCCGCGCCTGGTCGCCTACCTCGTCACCGACGAGGGCGCCTCCCTCGACACCGCCACCCTGCGCACCTCGCTGCTGCAGTCGCTGCCCGAGTACATGGTGCCTTCCGCCTTCGTCTTCCTGGCGGCCCTGCCCCTCAACACCCACGGCAAGATCGACCGCAAGGCCCTGCTCGCGCCGGACATGGCGGCCGAGCCCGGCAGCACCTACGTGGCGCCCCGCACGACCACCGAGGCACGGCTGGCCGCCATCTGGGCCGAGGTGCTGCACCTGGAGAAGGTCGGCGTGCACGACGACTTCTTCGCCCTCGGCGGACACTCGCTGCTCGCGACCCAGGTCGTCTCCCGCGTCCGCAGGGACTTCGAGGTCGAGCTGCCCGTGCGCGCGCTCTTCGAGGCTCCCACCATCGCCCTGCTGGCTCCGAGGGTCGAAGCCGCTCGCACCGGCACGCGCATTCCGCCCCTGGTGCCCGTGCCCCGCCTGGGCGAGCTGCCCCTGTCCTTCGCCCAGCAGCGGCTGTGGGTCCTCGACCAGCTCGAGCCCGGCAGCGCCGCCTACAACATCCCGTTCGCCCTGCGGCTCGAAGGCGCGCTGCACCAGGAGGCGCTGACCCGCGCCCTCCAGGGGCTCGTCCGCCGTCACGAGTCGCTGCGCACCTCCTTCCACGCTCGCGAGGCCGGCGAGCCCGTCCAGCGCATCCACCCGGAGGCCGAGCTGACGCTGACGCGGGTGGACCTGGGCGAGGTGCCCGAGTCCCAGCGCGAGGAAGAGGCCCGTCGCCTGGCCCTCGCGGAGGCCCAGCAGCCCTTCGACCTGACGCGAGCCCCGCTGATTCGCGCCACCCTGGTGCGCCTGTCGGACGAGCAGCACGTGCTGCTCGTCACCGTGCACCACATCGTGTCGGACGGCTGGTCCAACGGCATCCTCATGCGTGACGTGGGGGCCCTCTACGCCGCCTTCTCGCAGGGCCTGCCCTCGCCCCTGGCGCCGCTGCCGCTGCGGTACGCCGACTACGCGGCCTGGCAGCGGGACTGGCTGCGCGGAGCAGCGCTGGAAGAGCAGCTGGCGTGGTGGCGCAACCACCTCGCGGGCGCGCCGCATGCGCTGGAGCTGCCCACCGACCGGCCCCGCCCGGCCGTGCAGACGGACCGTGGCGCCACCCTGCAGGTGCACCTGGGCCGGGAGCTCACCGCCGCCCTCCACGCGCTGTGCGAGCGCGAGGGCGTCACACCCTTCATGGCGCTGCTCGCGGCCTTCCAGGTGCTGCTGTCCCGGTACTCGGGCCAGGAAGACCTCGTCGTGGGCTCGCCCATCGCCAACCGCCAGCGGACCGAGCTGGAGGGCATCGTCGGCTTCTTCGTCAACACGCTGGCCCTGCGGGGACGGCTGGCGCCACAGCTGCGCTTCCGTGAGCTGCTCGCCCAGGTGAAGGAGACGACGCTCGGCGCCTACGGCCACCAGGACGTCCCCTTCGAGAAGCTGGTGGACGAGCTGCGCGTGGAGCGCGACCTGAGCCGCTCGCCGCTGTTCCAGGTGATGCTCGCCCTGCAGACCACCGCGCGCCCGCAGGCGACGGAGGACGCAGGCACCACCGACGGAGTCCATCAGCTGGAGGTGGACAGCGGCACGGCGAAGTTCGACCTGACCCTGCTGCTCGTCGACTCCGGCGACGAGGTCTCCGGCCTGTTCCAGTACAACACCGACCTCTTCGACGCCGGGACGGCGCGGCGCATGAGCGCCCACCTCGTCCGCCTGCTCGAAGGCGCGGTCGCCGACGCGGGCCAGCCCCTGTGGCGCCTGCCGCTGCTCGGGGCCGAGGAGCGCAGCCAGCTCGTCGTGGAGTGGAACGACACGTCGCGCGAGCCCTACACGCCCGTGCTGGTGCACCGCCCCGTGGAGGCGCAGGCCCTGCGCACGCCGCATGCGGTCGCCGTTACCGATGGCACGCACTCGCTCACCTACGCGGAGCTGGAGCGTCGCGCCAACCAGGTGGCGCACCACCTCATCGCCCTGGGTGTGCCCGCGGGCGGCACGGTGGGCCTGTGCCTGGACAAGAGCCTGGACATGGCCGTCGCCGTGCTGGCCACGCTCAAGGCCGGCGCCGCCTACCTGCCACTGGACCCGAGCTACCCGGCCGAGCGGCTGGCCTTCATGCTGGAGGATGCGAAGGCCCCCGTCATCCTCACGCAGTCGCACCTGGCCGCCACGCTGCCTCCGGGGCTGCGCGCCCACCAGGTGGCCATGGACACCGAAGCCGAGGCTCTCGCCCGCCAGCCGGCCCACGCGCCGGCGCGGGACGTCACGCCCGAGGCCGGCTGCTACTTCATCTACACGTCCGGCAGCACCGGCCGGCCCAAGGGCATCGTCATGCCCCACCGAGCGCTGAGCCACCTGCTGGCGTGGCAGCACGGCCAATCCGTCCACCCGGCGGGCGTCACCCTGCAGTTCGCGTCGCTCAACTTCGACGTGTCCTTCCAGGAGCTGTTCAGCACCTGGTGGGCCGGCGGCACCCTGCTGCTGCCCACGGGCGGCCTGCGCCAGGACATCCCGGCGCTGCTCGGGTTCATGGACCGGCACGCGGTGGAACGACTGTTCCTTCCGTTCGTCGCGCTCCAGGCCATGGCGGACGCCGTGTCCCACGGAGCCTCGCTGCCCCGCGCGCTGCGCGAGGTGGTGACGGCGGGTGAGCAGCTCCAGGTGACTCCGGCCCTGGTGGCCTTCTTCGAGAAGCTGCCGGGCTGCATTCTGGAGAACCAGTACGGCCCGTCCGAGACGCACGTCGTCTCCGCGCACCGGCTGCACGGCGCTCCGGCCTCCTGGCCTCGGTTGCCGTCCATCGGCGGCCCGCTGTCCCACACGCGGCTCTACGTGCTGGATGCGTACGGCCAGCCCTGCCCCGTGGGCGTGCCCGGCGAGGTCTACGTCGGCGGCACGCACCTGGCGCACGGCTACCTGGACCGCCCCGAGCTCACGGCGAAGTCCTTCGTGCCCGACGCCTTCAGCACCGAGCCGGGCGCGCGGCTGTACCGCACCGGCGACGCGGCGAAGTGGAAGCCGGACGGCACGCTGGAGTTCCTCGGCCGCATCGACAGCCAGGTGAAGCTGCGCGGCTTCCGCGTGGAGCTGGGCGAGGTGGAGTCCGTCCTCCGCGCCGCGCCCGACGTGCGCGACGTTGCCGCCGTGGTGCGGGAAGTCGCTCCCGGCGACAAGCGGCTCATCGCCTACGTGGTGCCCGTCGCTGGTGTGGCGCCCGCGCCGGACAGCGAGAGCCTGCGCGCGTTCCTCCAGCAGCGGCTGCCCGAGTACATGGTGCCTTCCGCCTTCGTCACGCTGGAGGCCCTGCCGCTGACGCCCAGCGGGAAGCTGGCGCGCAACCTGCTCCCCGCGCCCGATGCGCGGAGCGTGCAGGGTGAGGAGGGCTTCACCGCCCCGCGCACCCCGCTGGAGGAGAAGCTGGCGGAGCTGTTCGCGGCCGTCCTCAAGCTGCCGCGGGTGAGTGTCACCGACAGCTTCTTCGCGCTGGGTGGCCACTCGCTGCTGGCCACGCAGCTCATCTCCCGCGTGCGCTCCGCGCTGGGAGTGGAGCTGCCCCTGCGAGCCCTCTTCGAGGCGCCCACCGTGGCGGCCCTCGCCGCGCGCATCGAGTCCATGCAGCGGGCCGGAAGCGCGCTCCAGGCGCCCCGGCTGGCGGCGCGTGGCTCGACCACCTCCACGGTGCCGCTGTCCTTCGCCCAGCAGCGCCTGTGGTTCCTCGACCAGCTCCAGCCGGGCAGCCCCGCCTACAACATGCCGTCGCCGGTGCGCCTCACCGGGGCGCTGGACGTCACGGCGCTGGAGCGGAGCCTGGAGGCACTCGTCCAGCGCCACGAGTCGCTGCGCACCACCTTCACCGCCCACCACGGCGAGCCCGCGCAGGTCATCCACCCCGCGTCGGCCTTCTCGCTGCCCGTGGTGGACCTGGGCTCACTGCCCGCCGAGCTGCGCGAGGCCGAGGCCCGCCGGCTGGCCACCGAGGAGGGCGTCCGCCCGTTCGACCTCGCCCGGGGGCCGCTGTTCCGCGCCTCCCTGCTGAAGCTGGCGTCCGACGACCACGTGCTGCTGCTCAACGTCCACCACATCGTCTCCGACGGCTGGTCCCTGGGCGTGCTGGTGCGCGAGCTGGCCTCGCTGTACGAGGCCTTCGCCTCCGGTGCGCAGCCCCAGCTCCCGCCGCTGCCGGTGCAGTACTCCGACTACGCGGTGTGGCAGCGCAGCTGGCTGCGCGGCGAGGTGCTCGACGCGCAGCTCGGCTACTGGAAGCAGCAGCTCGGTGACGCCCCGCGCGCGCTGGAGCTGCCCACCGACCGGCCCCGCCCGGCGGTGCAGACCTTCCGCGGCGCGGTGTGCGGCTTCTCGCTGCCGGCCGAGCTGGGGCAGCGGCTGGAAGGGCTTGCCCGCGAGCACAACGCCACCGTCTTCATGGTGCTGCTCGCCGCGTGGCAGACGCTGCTGCACCGCTACTCGGGACAGGACGACGTCGTCGTGGGCTCGCCCATCGCGGGCCGCAACCGCACGGAGACGGAGGGCCTCATCGGCTTCTTCGTCAACTCGCTGGCCCTGCGCGCCCGCTTCTCCGGCGAGGCCACCTTCACGTCCCTGCTGGCCCAGGTGCGCGAGAGCACGCTGGGGGCCTACGCCCACCAGGAAGTGCCGTTCGAGAAGCTGGTGGAGGTGCTGCACCAGGAGCGCGACCTGAGCCGCTCGCCGCTGTTCCAGGTCATGTTCTCGCTGCTGAACCTGCCGGACTCCTCCATCTCGCTGCCCGGCGTGCAGCTGTCCTCCGTGGCGGCCCCCACCCACGTCGCCAAGTTCGACCTCACGCTGGCCATCCAGTCTTCCACCGATGGCCTGTTCGGCTCGCTGACCTACAACACCGACCTGTTCGACGGTGCGAGCATCGAGCGCATGGCGAAGCACTTCGGCACGCTGCTGGAGGCCATTGCCGGCAACCCGGCTCGGCGGCTGTCCGAGCTGCCGCTGATGGGCGAGGACGAGCAGCAGCTCCTCGCGCGGTGGAACGACACCGCCGCGACGTTCGACGACGGCGCCTGCGTCCACGAGCTGTTCGAGGCCCAGGTGGCCAGGACTCCGGATGCCGAGGCCCTGTGCTTCGGCTCCGAGTCGCTCAGCTACCGTGAGCTGGATGCCCGTGCCAGCCGGCTCGCCCACGAGCTGCGCGCCCGGGGCATCCGTCCCGACACGCGTGTGGCCCTGTGTGTGGAGCGCTCGTTCGACCTCGTCGTCGGCATGCTGGGTGTGCTCAAGGCCGGCGGCGCCTACGTCCCGCTCGACCCGGCCTACCCGCGCGAGCGCCTGGACTTCATGCTCCAGGACTCTGGCGCCACCGTCCTGCTGACCCACGAGCACCTGCGCGACACGCTGCCGGACTTCTCCGGCGACGTGCTGGCGCTCGACACCGCCGAGCTGTCCCACCACCCGGCCACCGCGCCGGCCCGCGTGGGCACTGCCGACAGCCTCGCGTACGTCATCTACACCTCCGGCTCCACCGGCCGCCCCAAGGGCGTCATGGTGGCCCACCGCGGCGTGCCCAACCTGACGCGCCATATGGCTCAGGCCACCGGGCTGCGTCCCGGTCAGCGCGTGCTCCAGTTCGCCTCCTTCAGCTTCGACGCCGCCGTGTACGAGGTGACGACGGCGCTGCTGCACGGCGCCACCCTGGTGCTCGCGCCTCGTGAGGCGCTGCTGCCCGGTCAGTCGCTGGTGGACACGCTGCGCACCCAGGCCATCGACGCCGTGCTGCTGCCGCCGTCCGTCCTGGCCGTGCTGCCCACGGAAGGGCTGGAGACGCTGGGCACGGTCATCTCCGGCGGCGAGGCCTGCACCGCCGAAGTCGTGGCGAAGTGGGCCCCGGGCCGGAAGTTCTTCAACGCCTACGGCCCCACCGAGGCCACCGTCATGGCCACGCTCCATGCGTGCCAGCCGGATGGGCAGCGCCCGCCGCTGGGCAAGGGCCTCTCCAACACGCGCCTCTACGTGCTGGACCGCCACCTGCGGCCGGTGCCCGTGGGTGTCGCCGGAGAGCTGTTCATCGGCGGCGTGGGCCTGGCTCGCGGCTACCTCGGCCAGCCGGAACTGACCGCCGAGCGCTTCATCCCCGACGCCTTCAGCACCGAGCCGGGCGCTCGCCTCTACCGCTCGGGAGACCGGGCGCGCTGGAAGGCGGACGGCACGCTGGAGTACCTGGGCCGCACCGACTTCCAGGTGAAGCTGCGTGGCTTCCGGATTGAACTGGGTGAAATCGAGGCCGTGCTGAACGCCCAAACCGGCGTCCGGCAGGCCCTGGTGCTGGTGCGCGAGGACCGCCCGGGCGACAAGCGCCTGGTGGCCTACGCGGAGCCCGCGCCCGGAGCGCCGCTCGAGGCGGAGTCACTCCGCGCCGCCCTCAAGCAGCAGCTGCCCGAGCACATGGTGCCCTCCGCCTTCGTCGTCCTGGAGGCCCTGCCCCTCACGCCCAACGGCAAGGTGGACCGCAAGGCCCTGCCCGTGCCGGATGCCGCCGTCAGCAGCACCGGCTACGTCGCCCCGCGCACTCCCACCGAGGAGGCCGTGGCGTCCCTCTGGGCCGAGGTGCTGGGGCTGGAGAAGGTCGGCGTCACCGACGACTTCTTCGCGCTCGGCGGCCACTCGCTGCTGGCCGTGCGCCTCATGGCCCTGCTGCGCGAGCGCACGGGCGTCGCGCTGCCCGTGTCGGCCCTCTTCCAGGGCGCCACGGTGGAGCGCCTGGCCGTGCGTCTGGAGCAGCGCAAGCAGGGCCCGCGACCCACGCCCAACCTCATGCGGCTGGACACGGGCACGTCGACCCGCCGGCCCTTCTTCCTCGTCCACGGCGGTGGCGGCAGCGTGCTGGGCTACGCGGACCTCGTCCGCCACCTCGGCACCGACAGGCCCGTCTACGGCCTGTCCGCCTCCGGCATGGAAGGCGGCGAGCTGCCCGTCGCCTCCGTCGAGGTCCTCGCGCGCGACTACCTGTCGCAGCTGCGCTCCGTGCAGCCCGAGGGGCCCTACCTCCTCGGCGGCTGGTCCTTCGGCGGACTCGTGGCATACGAGATGGCCCGCCTGCTCCAGGCGGAGGGTGAGAAGGTGGAGCTGCTGGCGATGTTCGACAGCCACGCCCCCACCGGCCAGCACCGGCCCGAGCCGGACCTGCTCATGCAGCTTGCCAGCTTCGGTCGCATCCTCGGGCTGGCGTGGCAGGAGCTCTCGCTGGACGTGGAGCGCCTGGCGGAGATGGACGTCCGGCAGGCCCTGGCCTACGTGCTGGAGCAGACACGGCGCTCGCCCTCGGGCGCGCTCAAGCTGGACCTGGACTTCGCCGAGCGCCTCTTCCGCGTCTACCAGCGACTCAGCCAGGCCCAGCGCACCTACGTGCCCGCGAGTGCCTACACGGGCCCCACCGTGCTCTTCCGCGCCGCCACGTCCGTCGCCGCCGTGGAGCGCGGGGAGGACCTGGGGTGGCGCGCATGGCTCACCAGCGGGCTCACGGTGTATGAAGTGCCGGGCGACCACTACACCCTGCTGAGCGAGCCCCATGTGTCCCGCGTGAAGGAGGGGCTCGCACCCCACCTGGACACCCTGGAGCGCGAAGCCTCATGAGCCCCGCCGTCCCCACCTCCCCGAGCCAGTCACTGCGCACCTTCGGCACGGTCTGGCTCGGGCAGCTCATCTCCAAGCTGGGGACGGGACTGACGAACTTCGCGCTCGGGGCGTACGTCTACAACACGTCCGGGTCCGTCACCCGGTTCGCCCTGGTCATCTTCTTCAGCACCCTGCCCCTGGTGCTCATCTCCCCCGTGGCGGGAATCCTGGCGGACCGCCTGGACCGCCGGAAGCTCATGGTGCTGGGGGACCTGGGCGCGGCGTTCAGCATCTTCCTCATCTGGGCGCTGTTCGCCGGCCAGGACGCGGGGCTCTGGACCATCCAGCACTGGTACTTCTACCTGCCCGTCTTCCTCGGCTCGGCCTGCTCCGCGTTGTGCTACCCGGCGTGGATGGCCAGCGTGCCGCTGCTGGTCCCCAAGCGGCACCTGGGACGCGCCAGCGGCATGACGGAGCTGAGCGCGGCCGTCGCCCACATCGGTGGCCCGCTGCTCGCCGCCTCGCTGGACAGCGCCATCGGGCTGAGCGGCATCCTGCTGCTGGACTCGGTCTCCTACTTCTTCTCCATCGGCGCACTGCTGCTCGTGCGCTTCCCCGCCCCGCCCCCAAGGGCTCCGGGCCGACACTCGCTGAAGGAGGACCTGGCGGAGAGCTGGCACTTCATCCGGGAGCGGCCGGGGCTGCGCGGCCTGTTGCTCTTCATTACGGGCAACACCTTCGCGGTGGGCATGGTGATGCTGCTCATCAACCCGCTGGTGCTCGCCTTCACGGACATCCACTCGCTGAAGTGGATTGCCGCCATCGCCGGCATGGGAGGGCTGCTGGGCGGCATCGTCATGAGCGTGTGGGGAGGTCCCCGGCGCCGCATCCTCGGGCTGGTGGGCTTCCCCATCGTGGGCGCGCTCGTGCTGCTGCTGGCGGTGCTGCCTCCCAGCGTGCCCCTCATCGCGAGCGCGGCGGCCGTCTTCATCTTCACCTTCCCGCTCATCTCCGGCTGCAACCAGGTCATCTGGCAGACCAAGGTACCCGCGGTGCTACAGGGACGCGTGGCCTCCCTCCGGCGGGTCGTCTTCCAGGGCACGAACCTCGTGGTGACGCTCGTGGCGGGGTTCCTCGCGGACAGGCTCTTCGAGCCGTGGATGGCGCCCGGGGGCGCGCTCGCCTCGAGCGTGGGGCGCGTGATTGGCACCGGGCAGGGGCGCGGCATCGCGGTCATGTTCCTCATGCTGAGCGTGCTGATGCTGACGAACGTGGTGGCGCTGTGGCTGTCTCCGCGAGTGCGCAACGTGGAGACGGAGCTGCCTGACGCGCTGCCCGTCCACCCCGCCACCGCGAGCACCGCGCCCGCCAGCCCTGCACCGGGTGACACCGGGGCTCCGGCACGGTTGGCCACCTCTGGAGGCACCGAGGCCTGAGCAGTCCATGGAGGCGTCGTAGCCGCCGCCGAGCCGCTGGCGGCTGCCGCCGTCTGGAAGCGAAGGCACCGTGACAACCCCGGAGCTGCTAGTGGATGCCTCCTCCGAGGACTCTCCGCCGTCTGGAGGCGAAGGCATCGTGGCAACCGCCGAGCCACTATCGGATTCCTCCTCCGAGGCCACTCCTCCGTCTGGAGGCGAAGGCATCGTGGCAACCGCCGAGCCACTATCGGATTCCTCCTCCGAGGCCACTCCTCCGTCTGGATGCGGCGTGCCGCCAGGCCCCCGGGGCGCCGACTTCTCCCTGGGCCCCAGCGCCCGCCAGAGCGCCTCGGCTGACGCGTGCACTTCCTCCTCCGTGACTGAGCCTTCCCCCCTCGCCACTACCCGCCCCAGCTCCGCCAGCGCGCCCCACACCAGGCACGTCCTCGCCATCGCCGAACCTGGCTCCAGCACTCCTTCACGCTCGCCCTGGCTGACGACCTCCCGGACCAGGTCTCGCACCCGCCAGCCTCGCTCGTCGTCCGGCCCCTGCTCCGGACGGGCGTGCAGGAAGACGAAGCTGAAGACGCCGGGCATCCGCAACACGTAGGTGGCCAGCAGCCTCCAGAGGGCGAAGAAGCCTTCGCGAAAGCCCGCACCCTCGTCCGTGCTGGCCATCTGGAACTCGTAGCGCGCATACCGGAACAGCTCGTCATCGGAGAAGTCCCGAATGGCCAGCGCACAGCCGCGCTTGCTGCCATAGCGCCGGTACAGCGAGCCCACCGACATGCGCATCACCCGCGCCAGCTCCGCGGCCGGAGTCTTGTCGTAGCCCCGCTGCGCCATCACCGCCGCCGCCTCCTCCATCCGCGTGGCCATGAACTGCTGGTACAGCTCCATCATCTGCCCACCCCCTGCCGGACCGACCCGCCCGTGGAAGGAACGTTCCTTCCGCCAGCACCTTCCTACCGGGTGGGGCTGACATGCCGCCGGAGGACGACCAGCCAGGTCACCGGGCTCCAGCGCATGTGACTGGCCCACGTCGGGTCCTTCCGCCGGGTACCTGCACCCTCGCACCGGGAGTGGACCGGCGAAGTTCCCGGCGGGACTGCTAGGCTGACCGGCCAACGGAGCCGTGCGGACGGACTCCGGGACCTTTCACCCCGCTGGAGCACGCATCGTGATCGTCAACATCGAGGACCTTCGCCAGCGCGCCCGCCGACGGCTCCCCAAGGCCGTCTTCGACTATGTGGAGGGTGCCGCCGAGGACGGCTTCACGGCGGGCGCCAACCGGCGCAGCTTCGACAGGTACCTGTTTCGGGCGCGGGCGCTGGTGGACGTGAGCGTGGTGGACCGCACGACCACGGTGCTGGGTCAGAAGCTGGCGACGCCGCTCATTCTCGGCCCGACGGGGCTGGCGGGTCTGGTGGCGCCTCGGGGTGAGGAGCTGGCCGCGAAGGCCGCCGCGAGCCGGGGTGCCCTCTTCACGCTGAGCACCATGTCCATCGGCACCATCGAAGAGGTGGCCGCGGCGTCGCCATCGCCGCTCTGGTTCCAGCTCTATGTCTGGAGAGACCGGGGCGTCACGCGCTCGCTGGTGGAGCGGGCGAAGGCGGCGGGCTACCGCGCGCTGTGCCTCACCGTGGATGTGCCTGCCATGGGCAACCGGGAGAACGACCGGCGCAACGGCTTCACCATTCCGCCGCGAGTCACCTTCACCAACCTGCTGGACGTGGTGCGGCACCTGGGCTGGGTGCTGCGGATGTCCTCGAGTCCTCGCGCGACCTTCGGCAACTTCGTGGACCAGCCGGCGCTGAAGCGCACGGACGCTGTCGCCGTGGCGCAGTTCACCAACAACCAGTTCGACCCGTCGGTGACGTGGAAGGACGTGGAGTGGCTGCGCACGGTGTGGTCGGGGCCACTGGTGCTCAAGGGCATCTCGTGCGCCGAGGACGCGCGACGCGCGGCGGAGCTGGGCGTGGAGGCGCTCATCGTCTCCAACCATGGAGGCCGGCAGCTCGACTTCCTGCCCGGCGCGGTGGACGTGCTGCCGGAGGTGGTGGACGCAGTGGAGGGCAGGTCCGAGATCATCCTCGATGGAGGCATCCGCCGGGGCTCGGACGTGGTGAAGGCCATCGCCATGGGCGCACGGGCCTGCATGATTGGCCGGCCCTTCCTGTATGGCTTGGCGTCTTACGGACAGGCCGGGGTGGAGCTGGTGCTGGACATCCTCTCGAAGGAGATCGACCGGACGCTGGCGCTGCTCGGCCGGCCCAAGCTGTCGGAGCTGGACCGCTCGGCGCTCCGGGTGGACATGCCCGCGACGCTGGATGCGCCGGGTTCTTCGCTGCGCCTGGTAGAAGGGGCTCGCAAGCTGCCCGCGGACGGAACCCACGGGGGATAAGCCCGCCGGGACTTGCATCACGCCACATTCGGGTCCAACCTTTCAGGGTGGGCACTGGCTTGCCACCCTGGCACGTCAGACCCTCTTGATACTCCCGCTCCATGCACATGGAGACGGGCGTTGGGGAGCATGGGCAGTGATGGAACACAAGCCGGCCACCTACGCGGACCTGGAGGCGCTTCCCGACAACGTGGTCGGGGAGCTGATCGGTGGAGTGCTTCACGCCAGCCCCCGGCCGGCGGGGCGGCACACGGTCGCGGCGTCCCGACTGGAAATCGAGCTGGGCGGCCCGTTCGATTGAGGAAGAAACGGGCCCGGCGGGTGGATTCTGCTCGTGGAGCCGGAGCTCCACCTCGGAGAGGACGTGCTCGTCCCGGACCTGGCCGGCTGGCGTCGCGAGCGGATGCCCAGGCCTCCGAGGACCGCGGCCTACACCCTCGCTCCTGACTGGGTCTGCGAGGTGCTCTCTCCCTCCACCCAGGTGCGCGACCGCCAGGAGAAGCTGCCCGTGTACGCGCGTGAGGGCGTGCGTCACGTCTGGTTCGTGGACCCGGAGGCATGCACCGTGGAGGCATTCAGGCTGGAAGGCGCGGCCTATTCGCCGCTCGCCACACATGCGGGCCCGTCACTCGTTCGCATCGAGCCATTCGAAGCCGCCGAGTTGGAGCTCGCCTACCTCTGGGGCGAGACGTAGGCCCCGAGGGTAAAAACCCGTTACCCGAGGGCAGGTTGACGCCGCCCCCCGGTCCCCGTTACCTTCAGGGCTCCCGATGACGCACTCCACCCCGACCGCCGCGCTGTCCCTGAGCCGCTGCTGTCGGTCGTGTGCCTGTTGTGCCCTGTCGGGCCTGGGCTGTTGACGCGCGCACCGGACGCTTCCTGAGTCCCGCGCAGTCCGCCCGGCCCGGCCTCCTCTCGAAGGAGCCGGGCCGTTCGCTTTCCACCTTCCGCACTCGCACCGCTGCTCCCGCCTCCCATGCCCTCTGTGTCCTCCCACTCCGCTCCGCACTCCCTGGCGCTGACCGCCGGGCGCGGCGCATCGTGGGACTCCGTGCAGGGCGTGGGCTGCGCGTGCTGTCTGTGCTGTGCGTGTCCCGTGTGTCCGCCTCCAGGCGGGTGCCGAGCTCCGAGGAGTGGGTAGCAAACCCCTCTCTCCTCTCCTGCTCGCGGCCCGCCCTCGGAAGAGGCGCGGGCCTTTTCGTTTTCACCTTCGGAGCTCCCCATGTCGTCCGCCCTGCCGTCCCCCATCCTGGAAGTCCCCGCCGCCCCGGAGGCGCTGCTCGCCGAGGCCGGTGGGCTGAAGGATGCACGCGCGGAAGAGGTGCTCGCCTGGGTGGAGGCGCGGTTCGGCGCGCGCGCGGCCCTCGCGTCCAGCTTCGGCGTGGAGGACATGGTCCTCATCGACCTGGCGAAGAAGCACGCCCCCAGCCTCCGCGTCTTCACGCTCGACACCGGGCGCCTGCCCCCGGAGACGTACGAGCTCATGGACGTGGTCCGCAACCGCTACGGCGTCACGGTGGAGACCTTCTTCCCCGAGCGCGCGCGCGTCGAGGCGCTCGAGTCCACCCAGGGGTACTTCTCCTTCCGCCGCAGCCTGGAGGCCCGCAAGGAGTGCTGCGCCATCCGCAAGGTGGAGCCGCTCAACCGCGCGCTCGCCGGCCGCGGCGCCTGGCTCACCGGCCTGCGCCGCGAGCAGTCCGTCACCCGCACCGCGGTGGAAGTCGTGGAGCTGGACCGAGACCACGGCGGCCTCCTCAAGCTCAACCCGCTGGCCGCATGGAGCCAGCGCGAGGTGTGGGCGTACATCAAGGAGAACGCCGTCCCCTACAACTCGCTCCATGACCGCGGCTACCCGTCCATCGGCTGCGCCCCCTGCACCCGCGCGGTGAAGCCCTACGAGGACGAGCGCGCCGGCCGCTGGTGGTGGGAGTCCCGCGAGCACAGCGAGTGCGGCCTGCACCCGGTCCGCTGAAGCGCGAGCGCCCATGCCTCCTTCCCACCCCATCGACTACCCCATCTGCCTGCGCCTGGAGGGCCGCCGCGTCCTCCTCGTCGGAGGCGGCACCATCGCCGAGGGCCGCGCCCTCGCGGTGCTGGAGGCCGGCGCGCAGCTGCGCGTCGTCTCCCCCGAGGCCACCGCCACGCTGCGGCAGCTGGCCACGGAGGGCCGCCTGGAGTGGCTGCCCCGCCCGTACGCGCCCTGCGACGTGCGCGGCTTCCACCTCGTCCTCGCCGCCGCGGATGACGCGAGCGTGGGTCCCCAAGTCGCACAGGAGGCCCGCGCGCTGGGCATCTGGGTGAACACGGCGGATGTGCCCGAGCTGTGCGACTTCACGCTGCCGTCGGTGGGACGGCGCGGCCCCATCACCGTCGCCATCTCCACCGCCGGTCAGGCTCCGGCCCTCGCGCGCCGCCTGCGGCGGGAGCTGACGGCGAGGGTGGCCACGCACCACGTGTGGCTCGCGCGGCTGAGCGGCTGGCTGCGCCGCCACCTGCCCGCGGGCCCCCAGCGGCAGCGGCTGCTGAAGGGCGTGGTGGAGGGAGACATCGGCGCGCTGCTCGCGCGCGGCGAGCGCAGGGCCGCGTGGGCCCGGCTCCGAATGGAATTGAAGACCTTGAAGTCCCCTGGAGACGCAACATGAGTGAGTACGAAGAGGGACGTGTGTACCTGGTGGGGGCCGGCCCGGGAGACCCGGAGCTGCTCACCCTGCGCGCGGCCCGGCTGCTGCGAGAGGCCGACACCGTGGTGCATGACAGGCTCATCCACCCCGCCGTGCTGGAGCACGCGCGTCCCCGTGCCCGGCTCATCTACGTGGGCAAGGCCGGCCGCGGCGAGTCCGTGCAGCAGGCGGAAATCCACAAGGTCCTCATCACCCAGGCCCGGCTGGGCCGCAAGGTGGTGCGCCTCAAGGGCGGAGACCCGTTCGTCTTCGGCCGCGGCGGCGAGGAGGCGCTCGCGCTGGAGGCCGCGGGCATCCCCTACGAGGTGGTGCCGGGGCTCTCCGCCGGCTTCGCGGTGCCGGCCTCGGCCGCCATCCCCGTCACCCACCGGGACGTGTCCGGCGCGGTGACCTTCGCCACGGCGCACCGCTCCGGCGGCACGCCGGACTGGGACTTCCTGGCGAAGGCGCAGACGCTGGTGCTCTTCATGGCGGGAGACCGGCTGGACGAGACGGTGCGCGCCCTCGTGTCGGCCGGCCGCGCCCGCTCCACTCCCGCCGCCATCGTGGAGGCGGGCACGTGGGAGGAGCAGCGGGTGGTGGAGGCCACGCTGGGAGACATTCCCCTGAAGGCTCGGCGGGCTGCCATCGGCTCCCCGTCGCTGCTCATCGTGGGTGAGGTGGTATCGATGCGCTCGAAGTTGCCCACGCTGGTGGCCCGGGGCTCGTCCATGGCCGGGCACGGCCTGGCGCGCATGGCGGAGGGTGGCAATGAGTAACGACGCGCTCGCGAAGACATCGCACCTGACGGAGCTGGAGGCGGAGAGCATCCACATCCTCCGCGAGACGGTGGCCGAGTTCGCCAACCCGGTGATGCTCTACAGCATCGGCAAGGACTCGCAGGTGCTGCTGCACCTGGCGCGCAAGGCCTTCCACCCCGCGCCCCTGCCCTTCCCGCTGCTCCACGTGGACACCACCTGGAAGTTCCGGGACATGTACACCTTCCGCGACGCCTTCGTGGCGAAGCACGGGCTGCGGCTCCTGGTCCACCAGAACCGCCGCGCGCTCGCCGAGGGCATCAACCCCTTCGACCACGGCAGCCAGAAGTACACCCACGCCATGAAGACGCAGGCGCTGCTGGAGGCCCTGGCGGCGCATGGCTTCGACGCCGCCTTCGGTGGCGCGCGCCGCGACGAGGAGAAGTCCCGCGCCAAGGAGCGCGTGTTCTCCTTCCGCGACAGGCACGGCCAGTGGGACCCGCGCCGGCAGCGGCCGGAGCTGTGGAACCTCTACAATGGCCGCGTGGACGCCGGCGAGAGCATGCGCGTCTTCCCCCTGTCCAACTGGACCGAGCTGGACGTGTGGCACTACGTGCTGCGCGAGCGCATCCCCGTGGTGCCGCTGTACTTCGCCGCCGAGCGGCCCGTCATCGACCGCGGCGGCACACTGCTGATGGTGGACGACGAGCGCATGCGCCTCAAGCCGGGGGAGAAACCCACCCTGCGCCGGGTGCGCTTCCGGACGCTCGGCTGCTACCCGCTGAGCGGCGCCATCGACTCCTCCGCCACCACGGTGGAGGCCGTCATCCACGAGATGATTCACGCCCGCCAGTCCGAGCGGCAGGGCCGCCTCATCGACCACGACGAAGAGGGCTCCATGGAGCTCAAGAAGCGCGAGGGGTACTTCTAATGGACACCGCACTGCAGCCCCCGCTCGCGCCCGACGTGCAGCGCCTCCTCGAGGAGCATTCCAGCAAGGAGCTGCTGCGCCTGGCCGTGGTGGGCTCGGTGGACGACGGCAAGTCCACGCTCATCGGCCGGATGCTCTACGAGTGCGACGGCCTCTTCGAGGACCAGATCTCCGCCGTCCGCCGCGCCAGCGCGAAGCGGGCCGCCGCGCGCACGGAGGCCACCCCTCCCACGGTGCCCCCGGAGCTGCTCGCCCAGGGCCTGAAGGCCGCGGCCGGCGCCGAGGAGGAGGAGCTGGACTTCTCCCTCTTCACCGACGGCCTGCGCGCCGAGCGCGAGCAGGGCATCACCATCGACGTGGCGTACCGCTACCTGTCCACGCCGCGCCGTAAAATCATCATCGCCGACACGCCGGGGCACCTGCAGTACACGCGCAACATGGCCACCGGCGCCTCCACGGCGGACGCGGGGGTCATCCTGGTGGACGCGCGCCTGGGCGTGCTGCCGCAGACGCGCCGCCACGCGTACATCGCCTCGCTGCTGGGCATTCCGTACCTGGCCGTCGCGGTGAACAAGATGGACCTGGTGGACTTCGACCGGGCCACCTTCGAGCGCATCGGCTCGGAGCTGGTGGACTTCGCGCACACGCTGGGCTTCGAGGGCGTGCGCCTGTTCCCCGTCAGCGCCAGCCGGGGCGACAACATCACCCGCCCCAGCGCCCGCACGCCGTGGCACGAGGGCGGCACGCTGCTCGGGTGGCTGGAGTCCCTGCCCCACCAGCGCCGGCTGGATGGCGCGCCCTTCCGCTTCCCCGTGCAGTACGTGCTGCGGCCGCACCAGGACTACCGCGGGCTCGCCGGGCAGGTGGCCTCTGGCACCGTGCGCGTGGGGGACGAAGTGCAGGTGCTTCCGTCCGGACGCCGCACCCGCGTGGCGGGCATCGACACCTTCGACGGGCCGCTGGAGGAGGCCTCGGCGACGGCGTCCGTCACGCTGCGACTGGCGGACGAGGTGGATGCGAGCCGGGGCGACATGCTGGCCCACGTGGACTCGCCGCCGCAGGCCCTCCACCAGCTGGAGGCGATGCTGGTGTGGTTCGGAGAGCAGCCGCTGGACGTCTCACGGCGCTACCTGGTGAAGCAGGCCACCCGCACCGCGCCCGCGCAGGTGGAGCGCGTGCTGTGGCGCAAGGAGCTGGAAGACTTGTCCGAGCAGCCCGCGGAGTCGCTGGCGCTCAACGACATCGGCCGCGTCCGGCTGGTGTGCCGCAGGCCGCTGCTGGTGGACGCCTACCGCGAGAACCGGCGCACCGGGGCCTTCATCGTCATCGACGCGCTCACCCACGACACGGTGGGCGCGGGCATGGTGCTGGGGCCGGCGGAGACGGGCGCGCGTGGCGCCGTGGAGGCATCGCTCGTATCGGCGGAAGAGCGCCGGGCCCGGCTGGGGCAGGTGGGCACCCTCGTCCTCCTCCCCGCGACGCCGGACGCCGCGTCTCGCGCGTTCGAGCTGGAGCGCCGCCTCTTCGATCTGGGACGGCACGTGGCCGCCGTCCAGGGCGACGTGGAGGTGGCCCTGGCGCTGGCGGGCGCGGGGCTGGTGGCGCTGGTGCACGCCGAAGCGCCCCAGACACGCCGGGCGCTGCGCGCCGAGGCACGTGACGCCGGGCTGACGTGGCTGGAGCTGGAGGCCACCGAGGACCTGGAGCGCCAGGTGGACCGCATCGTCAACGCCCGGGAGTCCTCGCCGTGAGCGCGTCGTCGTCGGGTGGGGCCTCGCGCCCCGCACCTTCCTTCGTCACCGCGCTGCTGGGTGAGGAGAAGGGCTCGCAGCTGCTGAAGCTGGTGGAGGGCCTGGATGCGCCGTCGCTGCACTGGCTGAGCGGCTACGCGGCGGGGCTCGCCGCCGGCCGGCCTGCTTCCGCGGCGGTGGCTCCGCCCGCGGCCGTGACGGCGGCGGTGTCCGCCGTGCCCGGGGCCGCGCCGGCGGTGCCGTTCACCATCGTCTACGGAACGCAGACGGGGAACAGCAAGCTGCTGGCCGAGCGGCTCAAGCGGCACGTGGAGTCCGCGGGGATGACCACGCGCCTGTTCCGCGCCAGCGACTACCCCGTGCGGGAGCTGGGCAAGGAGCGCCTGCTCTGCGTCGTCATCAGCACGCAGGGGGATGGAGACCCACCGGACGACTCGCGCGGCTTCTGCGAGCACGTGCTGGGCAAGCGCGCGCCCCGGCTGGAGGGGCTGCGCTTCGCGGTGCTGGGGCTGGGCGACTCGAGCTACCCGAAGTTCTGCGAGGTGGGGCGCCAGCTCGACACGCGCCTCGCGGAGCTGGGAGGCACGCGGCTGCTGGAGCGCGCCGAGTGCGACGTGGACTTCGAGCCGGTGGCGGCGGGCTGGCTGGACCAGGCCTTCGCCCGGGCTCGCGAGGCATTGGAGCCCCAGGCGGCGCCCATCGCCGCCGTCGTTCCCCTGCGCGGCACGGCGGTGCCGGCGGGCTTCAGCAAGGAGGCGCCCTTCCCCGCCGAGTTGATGGTCAACCAGCGCATCACCGGGCGCGGCGCGCTGAAGGACGTGCGCCACGTGGAGGTGTCGCTGGAGGGCTCGGGCCTGGAGTACGCGCCGGGCGACGCGCTCGGGGTGTGGCCGCACAACCCGCCGGAGCTGGTGGACGCGTTCCTGTCCGAGCTGAAGCTCGACGGCGGCACCGAGGTGGCGCGGGACGGGCGCACGCTGCCGCTGGCGCGGTGGCTGTCCGAGGAGTTGGAGCTGACGAAGCTCAACCGTCCCTTCCTGGAGCGCCACGCGAAGCTGGCGGGCAGCACGGAGCTGCAGCGGCTGCTGGAGCCCGGCGGCGCCGAGGGCTTCCGCGCGCTGCTGGCGAGCCACCAGGTCATCGACCTGCTGCGCGCGCACAAGGCCCCGTGGGGGGCCGGCGAGCTGGTGCAAGCCCTGCGCAAGCTGGCGCCCCGGCTGTACTCGATTGCCTCCAGCCAGAAGCGGGTGGGCAACGAGGCGCACCTGACGGTGTCGGTGGTGGACTATACGGCCTTCGGCACGCGCCACTTCGGCAGCGCGTCGTACCACCTGGCCACGCGCGCGGCGGGGACGGACAAGGTCCGCGTCTTCATCGAGCCCAACGAGCGCTTCCGGCTGCCCGAGGACGGGGACCGCGACGTGCTGATGATTGGCCCCGGCACGGGCGTGGCGCCCTTCCGCGCCTTCGTGCAGGAGCGCGCGGAGGTGGGAGCGAAGGGCCGCAACTGGCTCTTCTTCGGAGAGCAGCACTTCAAGTCGCAGTTCCTCTACCAGGTGGAGTGGCAGGAGGCGCTGAAGAAGAAGACGCTGCACCGGCTGTCGCCCGCCTTCTCCCGGGACAGTGCGCAGAAGGTCTACGTGCAGCACCGCCTGCGCGAGGCGGGCAAGGACGTGTACGCGTGGCTGGAGGGCGGCGCGGCCCTCTACGTCTGCGGCGACGCGCAGCGCATGGCGCCGGACGTCCACGCGGCGCTGGTGGACATCGTCTCCGAGCACGGCGGCAGGAGCCGCGAGGACGCGGACGCCTGGCTCCAGGGCCTGCGCGAGCAGCGGCGCTACCTGCGCGACGTCTACTGACCCTCTTCGATTGCGAGCACCGATATGAGCACCACGCCCAAGCCCCTCACCGAAGTCGAGCACATCAAGACGCAGAGTCGCCTGCTGCGCGGGACGCTGGCGGAGAGCCTGGTGGACCCGGTGACGGGGGCCATCGCCCCGCAGGACACCGCCCTCATCAAGTTCCACGGCAGCTACCAGCAGGACGACCGGGACGTGCGCGAGGAGCGCCGGCAGCAGAAGCTGGAGCCGGACTACAGCTTCATGCTCCGCACCCGGCTGCCGGGCGGAGTGGCCACGCCGGCGCAGTGGCTGGCCCTGGATGCGCTGGCGCGGGAGTTCGCCAACCACACGCTGCGCATCACCACGCGGCAGGCGTTCCAGCTCCACGGCGTCATCAAGGACAACCTCAAGCCCACGATTGCGCGCATCAACCAGGCACTGATGGACACGCTCGCCGCGTGCGGTGACGTCAACCGCAACGTGATGTGCAACCCCAACCCCGTGGACTCGCGCGTCCACGAGACGGTGTACCGCTGGGCGGTGCGCATCTCCGAGCACCTGCTGCCCCGCACTCGCGCCTACTACGAGGTGTGGATGGGCGACGAGAAGGTGGGCGGCGTCGAGGAGGAGCCCATCTACGGGCCCACGTACCTGCCCCGGAAGTTCAAGGCGGCGGTGGCCGTGCCGCCGCTCAACGACGTGGACGTCTTCGCTCAAGATTTGGGCTTCATCGCCATCCTCGAGGGCGGCGAGCTGGTGGGCTTCAACGTCTCGGTGGGCGGCGGCATGGGGGCCACGCACGGGGACGCGGCAACGTACCCGCGGCTGGCGGACGTGCTGGGCTTCATTCCGCCCGAGAAGACGCTCCAGGTGGCGGAGGAGGTCGTGAAGATGCACCGCGACTTCGGGGACAGGACCAGCCGCAAGCATGCGCGGCTGAAGTACGTGCTGGAGGAGCGCGGCGTGCCCTGGTTCACGGCCGAGCTGGAGAAGCGGCTCGGCTTCACGCTGGGGCCCGCGCGGCCCTTCGCCTTCGAGCACAACGGGGACCGCTTCGGGTGGACGGAGGGGCATGACGGGAAGTGGCACCTGACGCTGCACCTGGACAGCGGCCGCGTGGCGGACCGGCCCGGGGCCACGCACCTGACGGGCCTGCGGGAGATTGCGCACGTGCACCAGGGCGACTTCCGCCTCACGGGGAACCAGAACCTCATCATCGCGGGCGTGCCGGCGGCGGAGCGCGCGAGGATTGACGCGCTGGTGGCGAAGCACGGGCTGGACGGGTTCCGGACCGCCAGCCCCCTGCGGCGCAATGCGCTGGCCTGCGTGGCGCTGCCCACGTGCGGGCTGGCCATGGCCGAGGCCGAGCGCTACCTGCCGGACTTCGTGCAGCGGGTGGAGGCGCGGCTGGTGGCGCACGGGCTGCTGGATGCCAATCTCCTCCTGCGCATCACCGGCTGCCCCAACGGGTGCGCGCGGCCGTACCTGGCGGAGGTGGCGCTCGTGGGCAAGGCGCCCGGCCGCTACAACCTCCACCTGGGCGGAGACGCGCGCGGCCAGCGCCTCAATCACCTGTACCGGGAGAACATCGACGAGGCCGGCATCCTCGCCGCACTGGAGCCCCTCTTCGCCCAGTACGCCCGCGAGCGGAAGCAGGGCGAGGGCTTCGGCGACTTCGTGGTGCGCGCGGGCCATGTCCCGGCGGCACCCGCGAAGGCGGCGCCCGCGGCCTGAGCCGTTTCCACCTTGTCCTGCAACTCCAGCAAAACATACACTCCCAGTGAAACTCGACAACGAGGTGTCACGTGGGGGACTGGAGCATGAGGACACGAGTGCTGACGCTGTGTCTCACCGGGCTGCTGGGCTGCGGCGGTTCCGAGGACGATACGACGGAGGTAGCGACTCCTCCGGGTGAGGCCTCACAAGCCATCCGGGGGAGCCGGGTGAGCTTCAACGGCGACATCGCCTCGGACCTGCTGTGGCGGGAGCAGTCCACGGGCAACATGTTCATCTGGGTCATGCAAGGGCCCTCGCTGGCGGGCACGATGACGCTGCCCGCCCTGTCGCCCTCGTTCACCGTCCAGGCCGCCACCGACTTCGGCGGCCCTTCGACGGCTCCGGACCTCGCCTACCAGGCAGTGACCCCCGGCAACGAGGCCATCCGCTACCTCAGCAGCACCGCCACCGTGCTCGGCCAGGCCGCCATCGAAAACCTGCGGCCCACGCCGAGCTGGTACATCGCCGCCTCCGGAGACTTCAACAACGACAACCGGACGGACCTCGTGCTGCACAACCGCGACACGGGCCAGTACTTCTACCGGTACATGGACGGCGCAACGTCCCTGGGGAACTCGGCCATCGCCTACCGGCCGCTGCCCTGGTTCATCGTGGGCGCGGTGGACCTGAGCCGGGACAACCGGACGGACCTCATCTGGAGGAACAAGTCCACGGGCCAGAACGAAGTCGCCGTGATGGACAACCTGTCCGTGCTCCGCACCGTCCCCCTGCCCACCCTGCCCTTGGACTTCTACCTGGGCGCCACCGCGGAATACTCGTCGGACGCCCACATGGACCTCGTCTGGCACAACCCCGTCACGGGCCAGGTGGTGCTCTGGTGGATGGGCGCCACGACGGTGGGCAGCGCCCATACCCTCGGCACCATGGGCTCCAACTGTCCGCGGTGGTTCTCGCAGTCCAGCCCTCCGCCCTCGGTGTTCGGCTGCAGGTACCTGGTGGGCCCCCGGTAGCCCGCCGCTCGTACGCAGCGCCAGGGTGAGAGTCCCCCGGCTCTCCCGCACTTCGTGTGGTTCCCCTCGGGAGAGTAGGCAGACGCGGCAAGCTGCCAACTGGGCGAATACACCCTACTCCAGCAGCCAGGTTGGAGCAGGTGTTGCGTTGACCGATTGAGTGCACCGATGAGAATGGGAGTGAACCTGACGAGCAGGGGCTGGAGGCATGGAGCGAAGGCGGTGCCGCTGGTGCTGGCGCTCGCAGTCGGGTGCGCGAGCGCGCCGGCGGCCCGTGCCCCCGAGCAGAACAAGTACGTCATCCACGGGTCGTCTGCGCTCCTGATCCGGGGGCCATGGCCGAAGGTGTCCGCCGTGGAGGCGCCCACCGGAGACATGTCCATTCCCGCCGACCTGATCCTCGATGTCGCGAAGGCGCTCCTTGAGCTCCCGGGCGCCCGGGCGTGCCACCCGGAGACGAAAGCGCCCATTCCCGGCGTCGCCAAACGGTACTACGCGACGGTGTACCTGGCCGGAGAGGGGGATGACCTGTCCTGGCGCGTGTCCAGGCCGGTGAGGGGGGACCACGCGATGTGCACGCCCAGCTACCAGGTGCAGGACGCTGATTACCCGGGGTCCTCGCAAGTCTGGGTGGCGGCGCACGTCCACACTCATCCCTGTGGCCTGGGCCCTCGCTGGGCTCCCAACACCCTGTGGCTCCTGGGTGCCGCCGCGCCCTTCAAGAGGGGCATGGCGGAAGTCACGCTGGTCAGGGCCACGCTCCCCGACCCGCACGCCGAAGTCCACCTGGCCTCGGGCATGGTGGTCGAGCGTGAGGACCGGACGCGCGTCATGCTGCGCTTTTTTGATAGGGGTGGGGAGCTCCAGCAATGGAGCCGCGTCGAGAACCGCTGGGTGACACTGGGCACCTGTCCATCCAGCCCCGATCCCCTCTTCATGGCCGTGCCCCAATGCAGCCCTCTGGCGCTGCTCCGTGAGTAGGACGTCCGCTTCGCCCCTGCGCTTCAGCAGAAACTGAAGCGCAGGGGCGCGGTGGCGCGTCACAGACCGTGATGGGCGTGCAGCGTCTGCACTTCGTCACGAACGACGAGCCTGGGAGCGCGGCACGCCTAAGGTCACGCCCGTGTCCTGGACACCGCTGACCGGGTCGTATCAGGGGGCCCGCGGCGAGTGTGAGGCGTTCCCGACGTTGGCTCGTACCGTGAGCAGCTCGGCAGCGCGGACGGGAGAGGCGGGTCGGCGACGAATGACCCGCTCGGCCACGGCGAGGTTGATGACCCAGCCGGCGCTCAACAGCAGCGCTCTGGCGAGCTCGCCCGGCATTCCGACGATGAGGAACCAGGGCACGGAGACCAGCACCTGCGTGCCCGCGCCCAGACCGACAGCGTAACCTCGAATCATCCAGGCCCGGTGGCCAGCAACGTCCCGCCACGCATAGGACGAATGGGAGGGGTGTTGAGGGTGAGGGCTGATGCAGAGGGGTCGAGGAGGGCCGCTGACGGGTGCCGCCGAGCTGTGCGCCAGGCTGAGGAAGAGGCGGAGCAGCCTCCTTTGGGCACACGCCAACCCAGACGCCCCTCCAGCAAGGGGGCAGCAGGGGCGTGAGCTTCTGGAGCAGCGCGACTGCTTGAGCCTCAACACCCCGCCCACTGCGGTGGGCCCTGTGCTGGGGCCCGCTTCGCAGGCCCAGAGGGCAGTCCCAGGTGCTCCAGAATGGCGCTCACCCCACAGGGAGCTGTCAGGTACGCCAGCACCCGACGCCTGCCCCCACACCTCACGCAGGCCCACACGTCCAGCGCGAACGTCCTGCGTAGCAGCCCTCAGTCCAATCGTGGCGTGCACTCCTTCTTCGGCTCCTCCACCGTCGCGGCAAACGACGGGCTCTTCTCCTCTGGCTCCGCCTTCTCTTGGGGGAGCGAACGATGATGAAGCTGGTGGTGGAGCGCGCCTCCAACAAGGTGCCGGGCTGCCACATGGTGGGGGCGGACGCGCCGGAAATCATCCAGGGGCTGGCGGTGGCGGTGAAGTGCGGCGCCACCAAGGCGCAGTTCGACGCCACCGTGGGCATCCACCCCACCGCGGCCGAGGAGTTCGTCACCATGCGCGACAAGCGGCCGGCCCCCGAGGCCACGCTGGCCGCCGAGCGCGGGCATGACGCCGGGGTGACGGGGACGCACTGAGCCGCGATGATGGGCCCGCTACACGAGCGAGGTCAGAGATGCCTGAGGTGAGTGGACGCGCGCTGATGATGGCCATCCAGGCGGTGGAAGCTCAAATCGAGCGGCTGGAGGCCGAAATCACGGAGGCGGGTGACGATGCGGACCCGGACCTCCAGTTGCTCAACCTGAGCTACTGGAAGGCGGCCTGGGAGCTCGAGGACGCCTATCGCGAGGCCCTCGAGAAGGTCTCCAACCTGCCGCCCTATGAAGACCTCGTTGCATCGTTCAGGTCGAAGCGGCCCGCGAAGGAGCCGGAGACACCGCGCTGACGGCCCAAGCGGTCCAGCCAGGCGGCAGGCCGCAGGGGCGTGGGATTCCAGGTCACGGTGGGGGCTTGGGCTCAACACCCCGCGCTCTGGGGTGGACCCTGTGCCGGGGCCAGCTTCGCAGGCCGCGAGGGCCATGCCAGCACCCTCCTGCGGCCTCCACGCCTCACGCAGGCGAACACGTCGAAGTCGAACGTCCTCCTCAGCAACTCGGCGTAAGTCCACTCGCGGCGTTCTCTGCTTCATCCGCTCCGTTCTGGCCGCTGCCTCCTTTCCCGCTCTCGCCTCCTCCTCACCTGCTTGGGGGAGCCGGGCCGCAACGTCCGAGTCGCCGTGTACGGAGCCATCCATTTCCCCACCCGGCAGTTCCTCTTCACCCACCAGCCCAAGAGCGCCTCCACGGCGCTCTTCCTGCCGCTCCTCAAGCGGCTCGTACGACGAGCCAAGCGCGCCGGCAGACGCATCGTGCTCGTGCTCGACAACGGGGTGCCCTTCAACTCCCGCCTCGCCCAGATGGCCCTTGAGGCGGCCAGTCCCTACGTGCGTGCCTTCCGGCTGCCGAAGTACACCTCCGAAACCCTCAACTGGATTGAGAACTTCTGGGGCCACCTCAAGAAGACCTACTTCAGCCGGATGCTGACCGAGCAGCGGGAAGCATTCTATCCAAATGCCGTTCGTCTCCTCCGCAGGCTGCGTCGCTCAGGACATCTGCGACACTTGGCGCTTCGAGCACCTCCTGAACGGATTTAATCTCCTTGGCTTAGCGACCCTGCATGGATTCGACCCTGTCAAAGAGGGGCGCCAGCGCGCGTTCCATGGCGTTGGCGGTCGCATCGCCGCTCTGGTTGGTGATGATGAACACCCCCAACTGATACTTCGGCACGAGGTAGAGATAGCATTGCGCGCGAGGCACGCCGCCGTGATGCACGTAGTGGGTGCCCAACTGGCTGCTCTGGCCGATGTTCCAGAAATAGCCAATGCTGAAGTCCTCCGCGAAGCGCACCAGCGGCTTGTGTGACTCTGTCACCGCGGGATGGTTGCTCAACTGCAAGCGCAAGTACTTCACCATCTCCGGCATCGTCGCCTTCAATGCTCCCGCCGCGCCCCAGGGCAGGAGTGGCATCGGCGTGGTGCCGACCGGGTTGTCGCTGTGGTAGCCAGGAGCCAAGCGGTTGGCGTCCTGGGCACGCAGGCGCAGCCACGTGTCGTGCATACCGGCTTCCCGCGCCAGGAACTCCGCGAGCAACGACTCGTAGGGAGCCCCGTGGATCTTCTCGAGGGTGTGCGCGACCAACTCGGTGCCGGCGCTCGAGTAAGCATAGTCCTTGCCGAGCGGGCCCTTGATGCTGACGGTGTGCAGGTCCTGCCAGAACTGCGGCTGCCCGTAGTCCGCATAGGCGGCATTGAGCTTTGCCGGGGTGGCATGCGCAGTGAAGTCCCTCAACACCTCATTCACTTGCAGTGGCAACATCCCCGGCATGCCGCTGGTGTGTGTGACCAGATGGCGCAGACGGATCGGCCCGCCGTCTGACTGAAGGTTCGGATAGGCGGACGGCAGATACTTTTGTATCGGGTCGTCGAGGGTCGCCTTGCCTTCGAGGACAGCGTTTGCCAACAGCAGGCCGACGAAGGTCTTGCTGACCGACCCTATCTCATAGAGGGTCGAATCATCGGGCAGATTGGACTTGCCGGTCTCCAGCTCACCCCGATGCAGGATGAACTCCTCGCCGCGATAGACCACTGCGATCGACGTTGCGTGCAGCAGTCGTGACTGCAGCAGGGTCGTCGCGGCTTGGTTCATTGCCGTGGGGATATCGCGGGCGGGTGCAGGGCCCGTCGTCTTGCAAGCGGCCAGCACCAGCATCATTCCAGCAATGGCTACGGAGCGTTTGTTCATCAGGCGCATAAAGGGGATGGGCACTCTCGCACGCCCCCCAGGTCGGAGCCAGACACGCGAGCCCCCCCTCGCGGTAGCACCGGCTCATGCGCATAGCCTGGAACACGAGAAGTTCTCGGTGTCACCTCGACTTGATTCCCGACGCGTGCTCAGGGTTCATCTACCCCAGCCCTCCTCGGTTCCTGCCCACGCGGCCAGACCGTCCTGCTCTTGCTCCTGGGTCGGGGATGCCGCCATTTCAGCGTCGGTCAGCATTCGCTCCCGGCTGAGGATAAGCAGCGCCCACCGGAAGTCGGTGGCCTCGAACACCCTCCCATTGGGCTGGGTCATGAGGCTCGGCTATCCTGGAGCCGTGTTGGGGCTGTGCGCCCTCGCTGGGTGCATCGGAATTCTCAGGAAGAAGGACTCCAAGCACCGCGGCGCTGCCGTCATTGGCGCAATTGCTTCCGTCTTCGTCTTCATTGGCGCCATCGGGAACGGGAACGAGAGTTCCCGCAATATTGCGATGATTCGGGCCTCTGCCGAAGAGGGGCGGCAGAAGGTCGCCGAGAGTCGCGCCCATGAAGCGGACATGTCCGCGCGCATTGCGGCAGTGGTCGCGACGTCGGCTCCCCAGGAAGCCGTCGACCTCTGCAACAGCTTCGGGGACCTCCGGGACATCCCCGAGAAGAGCTGGGCGCCGTGTGGCGAGGCGTACCTGGCCAAGGGCCGCGAGTTGTTGGCCACCGCGAAGCCGGCCGAGGCCGTACCCCTCCTGGAGAGGGCGAGTGCCCTGGCTCCAAGTAACGCAGACGCGGCGACCATGCTTTCGAGCGCGAGGGAGCTGCGCGGCAAGGAGGACTTCAAGACTCAGGGGCCGGAGGTCTCCGCCAAGCTGGCTCGGGCGTTGGCCCATGCCAAGGCGAAGGAATGGGAAGAGGCGGAGACGGAGCTGAACGCTGCCGACGCCACCCTGAAGGCATTCGAGAGCCTCGAAGTCGCCAAAAGTATAGAGGAGATGAAGCGGCCGGCCAGCCACGGACGTGGAGGGAGGCCCACCAAGCCCTGGATTGCCGCGGCGGAACAAGACCGCCGAGGTAGGGGGAGTGGGCCATGGAGTTCATCGGCATCGACGTGCACAAGCGGGACAGTCAGGTGTGCATCCTGGCGGAGGGGGGCGAGGTGGTACTGGAGCAGCGCCTGCGCACCCAACGGGAGCGGTTGGGGGAGCTGCTGGGCAAGCGCCCCAAGGCGCGGGTGCTGCTGGAGGCATCTACAGAGAGCGAGTGGGTAGCGCGGAGTCTGGAGGAACTCGGCCACGAGGTGGTGGTGGCGGACCCCAACCTTGCGCCCATGTACGCCACGCGAAGCCGTCGGGTGAAGACGGACAAGCGGGACGCCAGGACGTTGGCGGAGGCGTGCAAGCTGGGAGCATACCGGCCGGCGCACCGCACCTCGGAGGCCCGGAGGCACATGAGGGCGCAGCTGGCCGTGCGCGAGGCGCTGGTGCGCACGCGCACCCGCTCCATCGCCCTGGTGGGCGCGCTGGTGCGGCGTGAGGGCCTGCGAATCGGGGACGGGAAGGCGGAGTCCTTCGTCAAGCGGGTGGCAGTCCTGCCGCTGCCCGGGTGGCTGAAGGCGGAAGTGGCCCCGCTGCTGAGCCTCATGCTGCACCTCAACGCGCAGATTGCCTTCCTGGATGGAGTGCTCGAGCGACTGGCCCACCAGGATGAGCAGGTGGAACGGGTGTGCACGGTGCCCCAGGTGGGGCCGGTGACAGCCTGTGCCTTCGTCTCCGCGGTGGATGAGCCAGAGCGTTTCAGCGGGCCGCACCAGCTGGAGGCCTCCCTGGGACGGGTGCCTGGCGAAAGGAGCTCGGGAGAGAAGCAACGCAAGGGGCCCATCACCAAGACGGGAAACCACCGGGCGCGCGGGTTGCTCATCCAGGCGGCACTCCGCCTGCTGCGGGCGAAAAAACCCGAGACAGCCCATCTGCGCGAATGGGCCGAACGCATTGCCGCCAGGCGTGGCAAGAAGACAGCCGTCGTGGCGCTGGCGAGACGGCTGGCCGGAATCCTCTTCGCGATGATGCGCGATGGGACGGAGTACCCACCGCCGAAGCCAGCAGAACTGGAGGCTGCTGCATGAGGTCGCCCCAGTCAGCTGCCTGGGTAGTGGGTCCGGATGCCGCCCGGCCGCTCGCGGTACGGCAGGCCCAGGATGAGGCCAGCGCCTCCCGCCACGAGCAGCCGCACCAGCAGCTCACCACTCCCGAGTTCATCCACCATGCCGGGCTCCCGCCGCGCGTCCAAGGGGTAAAGCTGGCGACTGCCGGGCATGAGCGCCAAGCAAGCGCCACCGCGCCGGTGAGCCGAGCGGGCGCTGCTCACCGGCCGCCAGAAGCCGATCGCCGGCAGAGGGGGAAGGGACCTGCCTCCCAACGCCCGCTCCAGGACCTCCGCGTGGTGGCGGAGAGACGCCAACCGCGGGGAGTCCCCCTGGGCATGCTCCGCGACCGCCAGGATGCGGTGCAGCGCCGCGCGAGACGCCTGCTGGTCCTCCACCTCACGGGGAGCGTGCGGGCGCCAGGACAAGCTGGCGACGTGATGCGCTCCACGCGACAGGGAGGCCCCCACGCCCCCCTGCCGCGTCAGCGCATCAGGAGTGTGCCTGGAGGGAGCGGTGGACGAACTGCTCCACCTCGTTGGCCAGGCTCATGATCTGAGCGCCCACCGTGGTGGGCTGGCCGTTACCCTGGCGCTCGCGCATCTTCTCCTTCACCCGCTCCTTGAGGGGGCCGATGGAGAGGCTGCCCGGGGCCTGGCTCGGCGGGTATTCGATGAGGCTCTCGGCGAAGCGCTTCACCACCGCCTGGGCCGGGACGAAGAGGAACATCCGCTCTCCATACCAGCGGGTGTACAGCCCGGAGTTCGTCGCGTACTCGAAGGGGTCCGAGCGCAGGTTGAAGAGGTAGGGCCACGCGGGGTTGAAGCGCTTGCCGCTGAACCACATGTCGGGGCCCTCGCCCTCCTGGTAGTTGAAGACGACCTTCCAGTCGTCGTACCGGATGGCGGCGAGGTTGCCGGTGTCGAGCACGTAGATGAACTCATGCCGGCGGCCCGGCTCCGTGCCCGCCAGCAGCCGGCGCTGGTCGTAGCCGTCCAGGTAGACCTTGAACGTCTTGCTCCCCACGGCGTAGCCCTTCTTGCACTGCTCGGCGAGGTCCTCCGGGCCGCCCGCCGCGGCCACGAGCGTGGGCATCCAGTCCTCGTGGGCGAAGATGTCGTTGATGACACTGCCCGGCTGGATGACGCCCGGCCACCGCACGACACAGGGCACGCGCACGCCCCCCTCCCAGGTGGAGCCCTTCTCGCCCCGGAACGGCGCGTTGCCGCCGTCCGGCCAGCCCATCTTCTCCACGCCGTTGTCCGTGGAGAAGACGACGATGGTGTTGTCGGCGATGCCCAGCTCGTCGAGCTTGGCAAGCAGCGCGCCCACGTGGTCATCCAGCTCCGTCATGGCGTCCGCGTACAGGCCCTTGCCCGTCTTGTTGCGGTACTTCTCCTGCAGGAACGTCCAGACGTGCGTGCGCGTGCTGTTGTGCCAGATGAAGAAGGGCTTGTCGTCCGCCACCGCGCGCTCCATGAAGGCCAGCGAGGACTGGAGGAACTCCTCGTCCACGGTCTCCATGCGTTTGGCCGTCAAGGGGCCGGTGTCCTCGACGCGCTGCCGGCCCACCCGGCCCCAGCGCGGGTCCTCGGTCGAGTCGTCGCGGTCGGTGGCCCAGGTGTGGAGCACGCCCCGGGGCCCGAACTTCTGCTTGAAGGCCGGGTCCTTCGGGTAGTCGGGGCACTCGGGCTCGTTCTCGGCGTTCAGGTGGTACAGGTTGCCGTGGAACTCGTCGAAGCCATGGAGCGTGGGAAGGAACCGGTTCGAGTCGCCCAGGTGGTTCTTGCCGAACTGCCCGCACGTGTACCCCAGCGGCTTGAGCAGCTCCGCGATGGTGGGGTCCGAGTCATGGAGGCCGTAGTCCGCCCCCGGCATGCCGATGGTCGTCAGGCCGGTGCGCAGCGGGTTCATTCCGGTGATGAAGGCGGCGCGGCCCGCGGTGCAGCTCTGCTGCCCGTAGCAGTCCGTCAGCAGTGCGCCCTCGCGGGCGATGCGGTCGATGTTGGGCGTGCGGTAGCCCATCATCCCCTGGTTGTAGGCGCTGACATTCCAGAGGCCGATGTCATCGCCCCAGATGACCAGGATGTTTGGCTTGCGCCCAGGCCCGCTCTTGCCATGGCCGTTGCCGCCGGGCCCATGGCCATTGCCCCCCTGCCCACCGTGTCCGGTACCTGCCTGCCTCGTCTTCGCCATGAGCGTCCGCTCCCCGTTCCGTGCTCCACCGCCCGCCGCGGGCCCCATGCCCTCCCGGCCTCCAACTGTCGGACGGCTGCGCATCGCGTGAACTAAAAAGTGCTCAGCCCGGAAGGTTGAGCCACCCCGTACCGGAGGGCAGCCCTTCTTCAGAGTCCAGAGGCCTTGGACATCCCAGGGCCCGTTCCCCTGCTCTTCGTGGTTTGCACCGGGGAGGAGGTGTCCATAACTCTTGATTCGACCATCGCTTTTCCAAACACAGTCGCGTGGTACCTGCCGCGAGGTTGTTGTTTCCAGAAGGAGCGGGGATGGCACAACCCCAGAAGACGAGGCCCGCGGACTCCTGGCTCACCCGTGCGGTGCCCTTCACCTCCACGGTGCGCGGCTACCGTCCCGCGTGGCTGAAGCGGGACCTGGTGGGCGCGCTCACCATCACGGCCCTCCTCATCCCGGAGGGCATGGCGTACGCGGAGCTGGCGGGCCTGCCACCGACGGCCGCCTTCTACGCGGCCCCCGCGGGGCTGGTGCTGTATGGCCTGTTCGGCAGCTCGCGCCAGCTCGTCGTGGCCGTGTCCGCCGCGGTGGCGGTCCTCTCCGCCGCCACGGTGGGCGCCCTGGCCGCGGTGGGCTCTCCGAAGTTCGTCGTCCTCACCGCGGCGCTGGCGCTGATGGCGGGGCTCATCTCGCTGCTGGCCGGCGTGCTGCGGCTGGGCCGCGTCGCCCAGTTCTTCTCCGCCTCCGTTCTCACGGGCTTCGTCTTCGGCCTGGCGCTCATCATCGCCATCAAACAGGTGCCCAAGCTCTTCGGGCTCGAGGCCGGCGAGGGCAACTTCTTCGAGCGGCTGTGGTTCCTCGTCACGCACCTGGGCGGCACGCACTGGGTCACCCTGCTCGTGGGCGCCGGCAGCCTGCTGGTGCTGCTGGGGCTGGAGCGGGTGTCGGAGCGGCTCCCCGCGGCCCTGGTGGTGCTGGCGCTGTCCATCGGCGTGACGGCCCTGCTGGGGCTGGACGCGCGCGGCGTGCACGTGGTGGGCAAGGTGCAGGCGGGGCTCGTCCCGCCCCAGCTGCCGGACGTGGGCTGGCGGGACTTGCTGGGCCTGCTGCCCGGGGCCTGTGGCATCGCGCTGGTGGCCTTCGCCGAGGCCATTGGCCCCGCGCGCCTGCTGGCGGCCCGCCACCGCTACGAGGTGGACGCCAACCGGGAGCTGGTGGGCCTGGGCGCCGCCAACCTGGGCGCCGGGCTCTTCCAGGGCTTCTCCATCGGCTGCAGCCTGTCCAAGTCCGCCGCCAACGACGCGGCCGGGGCGCGCACGCAGGTGTCCTCCATCCTGGCCGCGGGCCTCACGCTGCTGGTCGCGCTGTTCCTCACCCCCCTCTTCCGCCTGCTGCCCGAGGCCACCCTGGGCGCCATCGTGGTGGTGGCCGTCTCGGGCATGATGGACGTGCGGGAGCTGCGGCGGCTGTACCGGCTGCGGCGGGCCGACTTCCTCGGGGCCGGAGTGGCGCTGCTCGGCGTGCTCGCCCTGGACGTGCTGCCGGGGCTGCTGCTGGCGGTGGGCGTGTCGCTCTTCCTCACGGTGTACCGCGCCAGCGTGCCGCGCCTGAGCGAGCTGGGGCGCAGTCCGGGCACCCTCGCCTTCAGCGACGTGCGGCACACGCCCCGCCCGCTGGCGGTGCCAGGCATGCTCATCCTCCGCCCCAACGAAGGCATCTTCTTCGCCAACGCCACCTCGCTGAGGGACGAAATCATCGAGCGGCTGCGCCGGGCCCCCCGCCGCGTCCAGACCGTGCTGCTGGACCTGGAGGTGACGGCGGACCTGGACGTCCCCGGCGCCGACATGCTGGCCAGCCTGCACGGTGAGCTCGCGCAGCGGGACGTCACCCTGGAGCTGGCCCGGCTCATGTCCCCCACGCGGCGGATGCTGGACCGCACGGGCGTGACGGCGAAGGTGGGCGAGGCCCACCTCCATGCTCAGGTGCTGGACGCGGTGGTGGACCACCTGACCCACACCTCCGCGGTGACGCCGGAGGAGAAGGCGCTCCTGCGCGACGGCCTGCGCCGGCTGCGCGGCTTGGTACACGAAGCCGGCACCCAGCTCGACGAGAAGGACGCTGCGGACCGCCAGCGGCTCCAGGAGCTGGGCCAGCACCTGGGGCGGGCCGAGTCGGAGCTGGAGGGTCCGTCAGGCGCGCCGCACTGAGCGGCCGGAGGGGCGAGGCCTCGCGTCCTCGCTCCGCACACTCGAAAGTATAGGACGGATAGGAGCCCTGTTGAGGGCGGCGGGCTGGTGAAGAGGGGCCAAGAAGGGCCGCTGGAGGGTGACACGCGGGCTGTGCGCCGGGCCGGAGCAGAGGCTGTGCCGCCCCTCGGGGCACATGCCGGCCCAAGCCGCGCAGCCAGGCGGCAGGCCGCGGGGGCGTGGGCTTCCAGGTCACTGTGGGGGCTTGGGCTCCACACCACGCGCCCTGGGGTGGACCCTGTGCCGGGGCCCGCTTCGCAGGCCGCGAGGGCCATGCCAGGTGCTCCAGAATGGCGCGCCCCCCACCGGGGGCCGTCAGGTATGCCAGCACCCTCCTGCGGCCTCCACAACTGGCCCACCATCGGCCAGAGCTCAGAAGCTGTACGCCTGGCCATCCGCCGGCACCAGCACGCGCTGCGGGTCCAGGCCTTTTTCTGCAATGTAGCCACGCAGCTCCTCGCGCGACTGCGTGGCGTGGTTGACCGATTCCATGTGGGTACCAATCACCGTGGCCTTCGGCGCGGACTGGTAGGCGCGGTAGAGGTCTTCCTTGCCCATGATGATCGAACCGTCATGGCCGAGCACGCGCGCATAACCGGCGTTGAGGATGACTACATCCGGCTGGTACTTCTGGATCGCCTCTTCCACATGGCGGTTCCATACGGTGTCGCCGGCCACGTACACGGTCTTGTGGCCGGGGCGCTGGAACACCACGCCCGAGACCTTGCCGAGGAGCTTGCCGAGCTCAGTCATCATCAGCTTGTCATCGCCATGCTGGCCACCGGTCTTGCTCAGGCGCGTGCCGTTGAAGACGGTGTCCTCGGTCAGGACACGCACGTCCGTGAAACCGTCCTTGCGGATGCTCTCGGCATCTTCTTCGTTCTGCGCGAAGATCGGCATGTTCTTGGGCAGGCTTTGCTTGGCCGCGTCATCCCAATGGTCCAGGTGCGTGTGGGTGACGATGATCGCATCCGCCTTCACCACTTCGCTCACGGGCATGGGTAGCTCCACCAGCGGGTTTCTCAGGTGGCTGTTGTAGGTGCCCTCGAAGCCAGGGTAGGTGCCCTTCTTTGCCAGCATGGGGTCGACAAGGAAGGTCGTGCCCGCGTATCCCACTTTGATGGTGGCGTTGCGGATCTGCTGGAACGTGACGGGCTGTGCGCTGGCGGTTGTCGCACCATTCTGACTGACGCTAGCGCCAGGAGTACTGCAGGCGGCCAGCAGGATGGCGCTGGTGGCGATGGCGGTGTTGCGCAACAGGTTCGAGATTTTCATGGTGTCCTTCAGCCCTGTGTTTCGTGCTTCGCTTGGGCAGGTAATAAAGACCGCGCGAATGGACGGGAACCGCTAGAAATGGAAGCCAGTCATCCGTTTTTGGATGGAGGTTCGGATGGAGTGGGAGCTGTTACGCACATTCGAGGCGGTGGCTCGCCTCGGGAGCCTGACGGCGGCATCGAAGGCCCTGGGCGTGAGCCAGTCGACCATCAGCAGACACCTGGCCCGACTGGAAGAGCGCGCCGGTTCTCCGTTGCTGCTGCGCGACGCCCCGCAGCGGCTGACGGAGCGTGGGGCCTCGTTGCTGGCGGCGGTGCGGCCCATGGTGGATGCCGCGCTGGCGGCGCAATCCGCGCTGGAAGACACGCCGGAGCTCAGCGGTGAGGTCACGCTGACCACCGTTGGCGAGATGGTGCGCTGGGAACTGGCCCCTCGCCTGCCGGAGTTCTACCGGGCCTATCCCCAACTGCGCCTGCGCATCCTGGCGGAAAACCGGGTCAGCAGCCTCGCCGCCGGCGACGCCGACGTGGCGCTCCGGATGTTCCGCCCCGAGCGTGGCGAGCTCGTCGCACGGAAGTTGTTCTCGGTGTCCTCCGCGTTCTTCGCGGCCTCCTCGCTCGAGCTCCACCCCGGGGTTCCCTGGCTGGGCCTGACGGGCTCGCTGGCGGGCATCCCCGAGCAGCGCTACGCCGAACGCGCCTTTGCCACCCGCCCCGCTCGCCTGCTCGTCGAGGATGTCGAATCCCTCGGGTTCGCGGTCAAAGCCGGCCTGGGCGTGGCCCTCCTGCCCAGAGGTCTCGCCGCGCGGCTCGACGACGTCGTGGAGGTGGCGCCGCAGCGGCTCGGCGTGAGGGGCGGTGAGCACCTCCCCTCGCGCGACATCTGGATGGTGGTCCATCGCGCGAAGCAACACGTGCCCAGGGTGCGGGCGTTGATGAGCTGGCTCAGGGGGATGACGCCACCTGGAGGCGCTCCGGATGGGTCCGCCAAGAACCGATCGGCTCCCAAGTAGTGAGAGTCCCCCGCTTCCGTGGCCCCCCGATGTGATGGAAGGGTGTTCGATGTCGGAGCGCGAGAAGAAGCAGAGGCGACAGCGGCGGAGCTTCAGCCCGGAGTTCAAGGCCGGGGCCGTGAAGCAGGTGCTGGAGGAGGGCAAGCCGGTTGCGGAAGTGGCGCGGGACCTGACCGAGACGGCGTTGCGCAGGTGGGTGGAGCAGGCCCCAGCAACCCCGTGAGCTTGCTGGGCTTCTGAATGTGGGGGCGGCGGGAATCGAACCCACGCCGGGCGGTGCGAAAACCCCAACAGGATCGCGCCCTTACCTCGTAACCGCCCGGAATGCTTGGGAGTCGATATCCCGCCGCGTCCCATCCCGTCCCCCCTGTTCCAGCCCTCTCCGCAGGCTCACGCGACATAGACGCAACATGGCGGGAGCCCTCTACCGGGGGCGCCGCTCGCCTAAGCCGTGCTGTTCTCGCCCTGGGGACGCCCGGCACTCCGGGGGCGGCCTATTTCCAGCTCGAAAAAGACCTCGCCCGCCTCTTCGATGGCTCGGCTGACCTCGGCTGCCGCTTCGCTTTTGCCGTAGATCTCCCCGAGCCATCCGCGCAGGTCCACAGCCAGCTCGCTCGCCGTCTGGTAACGCGCGGAAGGCGTTCGTTGCAGCAACTTGCACAGCGGCACGCGCAGCCCCTGGGGGAGCTTCGCCGTTGCCGCCTCTACGTCTTCCGACGTGTAGGTCGCCGCGCGCCAAATGACTGATTCGGTCGCGGGGCTACACCCGGCAAGCCGGGCTCGTTTAATGGCGCGGTTGACTCGGGCAAGCTTGCGTCGCGACAGCTTCGCCTTGACCTCGTCGGAAACACCATCAGGGGCATCAAGCAGGTTCTTTCCCGTGGACAGCTCCAACATGACGAGCCCGAGCGTGAAGAGATCCGAGCGAGCATCCACACGACCGCCCAAGAGCATTTCCGGCGAAGAGGTGAAGGCATCCCCCTGCGGGCGGCGCACGGTGGACGCTACGCGCCCCGGCAAGTCGGAGAGAGCGAGGCCGAAGTCGGCCACCTGAACCGCTCCGTCCCAATCCACGAAGACGTGTTCCGTGTCGATCGCCCGGTGAACGATGCCGAGCGGTTGCCCACGCTCGTCCTTGGCCGTGTGCGCGCTCTCCAGGGCACTCACCACCTGGGCACCGACGTACAACGCGAACTGCGGAGAGAACCAACGACGGCACTCCGCGATGATCGTCAGCAGGTTGTTGAGGCTATGCCCGGACGGATGCTCGGCGATCACGTACCAAGTTCCTTCGACCTTGCGCAGACCGTGAACGCGAAGGATCCCCGGGTGCTTGAGGTACGTCGCTAGCCGTACTTGCTCCTCCAGCTTCGCCCGTGCCCGCTTGATGCGCGCTCCCGCCTCAACGGTCGGCCTGCCTACCGCCTTAAGCAACACCTTTCCCCGGGGGTGGTTGCCCTCAAGCGTGCGGCGCCTCGCGAGGAAGAGGCGCAGCCCGTGGTGGGCCTCTCCCAAGTCGTCGCGGAACTCGTAGGCCCACTCGTCATCCGTGAACAGAATCGCCCCTCTGGGCAGCTTGAACTCGATTGCCGGCATCCTCGGTCCTCCCGCCACTCGCGCGGGCAACGGGCCAACGCGAGGAGGGGCACGTTACCCATGGGATGGTGCGGAAGGGAACTCCCTCATAGGGTGATGTGCCGAAGTTGGGGCACGGACCGAAAACTGACCACCTACCCGACACGTCACCCTGCGAAGAAAGCTCAAGGCCACTCAGAAACGGGATATCCAGCGCTCCCGTTGAACGTCTTCCCTGCGGTGTCCTTCAGCGCTTCGACCGGAACATCCACCACGAAGCACACGGGCAGTTCGTCCTTTCCAGGAACCTTCACGCGGTCATACTTCACGACCACCCGGCCAGGGGCGCCTGCGGGCGTCCTCTCGGGAATGAGGTAGACCTTCCCCCCAAGGAACCGCGTTCCCGGGGGAGCGACCTCCCACTGCCGACCGGGGGCAATGCCTTTCGGGACAACCCCCACCACCTCCGAGCCTGCGGTAAACCAAAGACGCGCGTCGCTTGCGTGCCGGTCGTCGATGTTGACCTGAAACTGCTCGTTGATGCGCCAGCGAAGCACGTCGGTCATGGCCTCTGTTCCGCCAGCTGGACACTCGAAAGGTTCGGGGCGGACCTGGACGCCGGGACAACCCGCCGAAAGAGCGGCGAGAAGCGGAAGCGCCTTGCACACGTCCGGCATGGGGGGCGTCTTCTGGCCGCGTCCAGTGCGCGCCTGCTTCGGGGCTTCGGGTGGCTGGGTCTTCACGGTTGAACCTTCCTCCGGAACAGCTGCAGGTGACGGACCTGCGTCCCCCGAAACGATGGGGGGAGGGGCTGACATATCAGGCGAGACTGTCTTGGGGGGCACGGAAGGGACGGTAGGGGGCTCAGGGCGCGCAGCGACGTGCAGCTCGGCGGTCGGCGCGGGCACTGTTCCGGATAGACGCCAAAGCGCCACGACGGCGGCGAGAACGACGGCAGCGGCACCCGCCGCGAGCGTCCTCAGCTTGCGCGGGCGGGGCTTGCTCGTCAGTTCCAACGGAACCGGCGCCTCACCCTCGGAGGGTTCGGACCGCCGCTGCTCTGAGGGTGGATGCACTGGCGCTGCGTACTCCGCCCCTGGATCCGCCAGAAGTTCCTCAAGCTCCCGCCGTAGGGCTTCGGTATCGACAGGACGCTTCGAAGGATCGCGCGACAGGATGCTCCCGACGAGGTCGCTGAACGGCTCGGGTACGCGAGCGTTCACCTTCCTTGCCGGGGGAGGCGCGTCGATCGGATTGTTGAGGGCAGTACGGTGGCGGTGCTCCGTGGGTCGCGGATCCGTCAGCAGCTCATAGAGCATCGCGCCGAGCGCGAAGATCTCGTCGGCCACCTGGAAGGCATAGCGCGCCCGGTGCTCGTCTTTGTGCTCGTTCAGAAACCGGAATTGCTCTGGCGCTCGGAAGCGGTCGGTCCCGGGGGGCAGGCCACTCTCGGTCAGGTCTTCCGCCTGCGTATAGGTCGCGCAGCTATAGTCAATGATGACCGGTTCGCCGTCGCTCTTCCGAATTAGAACGTTGGCCAGCTTCAAGTCACGGTGAAGAACGCCCCGACTGTGCATATAGGCCAAAGCCGAGGCAATCTTGACGAAGACACGCAGTATTTCCTGCACCGTGGGGTGTTTGCGTTCCTTCCACTCCCCAAGCGTCCATCCGTCCACGTACTCAAGAGCAAGGTAAAAATTGCCTGCTTCCGCGTACCCATGGCCACGAAGCGTGACGATGTTCGGATGCCGCAGCATCGAGAGAACAGTCAATTCGCGCTCTGAGCGAACATGAGTCTGCTTTTCGTCTCCGCTGGCCTCACGGTGACGCGCCACCTTGAGCGCGCGACGCTGGCCGTTCTTCTCCCCGAGATAGACGACTGCAAAACCACCACTGCCGAGTTCCTTCAAGACGATCCAGCCGTCAATAACCAGGCCGGCAGGCAGCCTGACTAGGTTCGAAGTCATCGGTCGCCTTCCGCTGCACGCCTCGGGAATCGCACGCGCGGAATCTCAAGGTTACGGCCACCTGAGCCACGAACTTCCAAAGTGAAGACCTCGCCCGCGCTTGTCGGTGGTGTGTCAGCAACCGCGAGCACCCGAAGCGACCCGCCGGGGGTGACCTGCTCGCTCCCCACCGACACAAGCCGCGCCCGAAGCTCGACACCACCCTTACCCGTCAACGTCGCCTCGCGCGGCGTCCACGGTTGCTGACCGGCCGAGTTCGAAATCTTCACATCCACCAGCAGCCACGTGGCCCCGCGATACGCCCCTCCCGGTCCTGACCGCAGCCCCCCGGTGCCGTCCGCAGCCGGTTCAACCGTGTCCGTCTGAACGCCGTTCTTGTCCACATAGCCCAGCAGCACGAAGTCTTCCGGTCTGGGGGGGAGGCGCGGCGCTTCGGCAGGACAGGCCGTGTCGGGCGGCTTGGGCCGCTCCACGTCGATTCGAGCGTCCACTTCGGCCGGGTCGGTCACGAGCGCGAACGCAGCTCGAGCCGGTTCGCGCCCGTCCGTGAAGAAGACCGCCAGTTCGTGGCGCTCGCCCGGCCGGAGATCCTCCACGGGCTGAACGAGGATCGTTCGCTTGCCTACGTCGAGAATCCGAATCCGCGACCCGTCGACCGGAACCACTGCCGTGTCGACCGTGCGCGGCTGCTCGTCAACTGTGAGGGTGCTTTCTGCAATGGCCGTCGGGAAGAACAGCAACGTCGGCGTTGCCACCTCGACGCGGATCTCGGGCAGAAGATCGGCGGGGCCGCCGATGATTGTCACGGGCCGCACTCGCGGCGTGCGACGCGGTGCCGCGTCGGCTCGCGGCACCGCTCCCCCTAGCAGCACGAGCACAAGGGCCAATCTCACAGGTTGCAGCAATGGTGCATAACCTCCCGAATTGGCACCCTACCATCGCCTGCACCCGCGCAGGGGCACCGTCCCCCCGACCTGGCAACGAGCCCCGCGCCACGGCACGGAGGGGTCAAGGTGCTGATCGACCGCCGCTCTCCGGGAAGCGCGCATAGGCCCGTAGGAGCGCGTCCAGGTGGGCGGGGTTGTCCAGGTCGAGCGGCGCGTCCGTGAACTGCACGCCCCATCCGCCCGATGCCGTGCGCCGTGCCCGTGACATCAGCTCGGCGTCGCGCGCAGGGGCCGGGAACCTTATGGCTTGAGCGGCAGCGTCAGTTCCGCTTTGGAAGGCGCCTCGCCACGCAGCTGCATGGCAACAAGGGGAGAGGGAGACAAACCCTGCCCTGTGCTTTCGGGCTAACAACGCGCCCGGGCGGCTGGAGAAAGTGACGGACTGTACGAGGACGGCCCTCACATTAGCTTTGTCTGCGTTGCTGGGACGTGGGGCGATGCCGGGCCGTCATTGACTAGCTTCTCCAGTACTGATGCGTCGCTAGCCAGACGCTCTTGAATGAGCGGCCGAACGCTAGACCAAAGCTCCTCAGCGGATTCCACTGTCAAACCCGCACGCCGCAGTCGCCATGTCTTTTCGGCCTCGAACCACGGCGAGGCCAATAGTTTGTTGACTTGCGCGCTCTCGCAGTAGAAGCCCGCCCAAATGAGCCTCCTATAGGACGATTTCACCTGTGCCGCGACTTCGCTTAGCACG
Organism: Pyxidicoccus xibeiensis; assembly: GCF_024198175.1. Classification (NCBI taxonomy): domain Bacteria; kingdom Pseudomonadati; phylum Myxococcota; class Myxococcia; order Myxococcales; family Myxococcaceae; genus Pyxidicoccus; species Pyxidicoccus xibeiensis. The sequence goes on along the minus strand of NZ_JAJVKV010000026.1, from coordinate 5,551 downwards.
ACTTTGCCCTGTGGCGTGTGCTTGTCCAGCGCCACCCAATACGGGAACGTAGCGGGCGGCGCCTCTACGAGTTCAACGGCAGGAATGTCTCCTCTGAGCGACAGCAATGCGCCCGCGAGAATACAAGCCTTGTCCCACTGCCACGTGGCCGCAGCCAAATACTGCTGGGCGGCACGAATGATGGCGTTGCCCTGCTCAGACGTGCTCTGCCGCAGCGCCCATTCGAAGAAGGCAGGCGGGCGCTTCAGCGCTTCCGACACCATTCTCAGCATGTGCTCGTCGGGGACGCAGTCCAGCATCGACCTGTCGCCTTCCACGTAAGCGTGAGCGAGTGCACCAAGTCCTGCCGCATCCTTCTGTTTGGTTGCCTTGGTGACGCGGAGCAGACAGGTGCGCTTGCTCAAGGACTCGCGATTGATCACAAGCGAGCTGGCCAGCGGCCAGCACTCCTCAAAGGTAATGACGACCGCGCGCGAGCGGACCCATGTTTTGTCTCCATTCAGTTCGAGACGAGCCAAGGCGCGATCCACGACCCCCGTATAACCACGGCGGGCTGCTTTCTGCAAAAGGGAGCGAACCCGAGGGTCAGTCGATGCCTTGGGCGCTTTCAGGAACATGGGACTTTAGGTGAAGAAGAAATCCACTGTCTGCTGAGGGTAGCGCGCGTAGGTGTCCACACAAATGCACCCTGAACGGCATGAATGCTGGTCAATGGACGCGGCGACTCCAACAGCAGCCGCAGCCGCCCTGAGTTGGCTCTCGGCATGCGCGTACGCGTCAGCGCCTGACGAAACTTGCCGCTGTGGGTCATCCACGAAGATCGTCGCGGAACGGTTCGGGAAGTCGATCTTCTGGGACGGCGTCTGAATGACGAGCATCTTGTCGAAGGCTCCGTAGTTGAGATTCGCCGCGACTTCCTGCTGGGTTAGAAACCAGCGGTCGGCATTGGATTGACCGACCGACCAGTGGATGGGGTTCGATTTGGTCACGAGGATCTTGGTTTCCGGAGGCATCTTCAAAAGCACGTCAACTTCGAAGACGAAGAGGACCGGTCCGTACTTGTTCGGTCCCTTCTTGCGCCCTCCGCGCTCGTGAATGTCAACATGATCAAGGAAGAGGCAGTGCCAGATGCCGAACTTCTTGTCGAGTTCGTCTGACATCGGCTGTGGCGTCTGAGGGAGGTTGTAGTGCTCGGCGAAGCTGCGTGACAGCAGCCCGCCCTGTTGCAAAAAGGAGCAACTCGTCCTCACTGAATTCGCGTGATGGAGATGTGTAACGTTAATTCCCCTTAGAACTGCATAAATCTCCTCGGGTTCCATGATCAAGTACCTCCGCGCGTTGTTGTTCCTGCGGTTAAGAATTCCTTTCAAGAATCCCCTCTGGGGCTGCTGCTCCGAGGGAGTGCTCCGTCCTGCGGTAGTTTCTGAAAGAATTCTAGCAGCCTTCACCTACACCATGAAGAGGGGAGACCTTCTGGTGCGGCTTGGGTACGTGGTCACGGGCTAGGGTCATGGAGCGAGCCCGGGTCAGCCAAGCGGATCGCGCCTACAGATCGAACAGGACTGGCCGCTGGCGGCCGGTTGCCCTGCGCTCGCGCGGATAAAGGGCAATGGCGCAGAACCATTCAGGTTTCGGCGAAGCCGACCCTTGACGCTCCCGAGCACGCGGGCCCCGGCCTGATCGGAGCTGCGATCCACCAGGGTGAACTGCGAGCGAGCCGGTAGGGCGGCCCCGTCTTCCCTCTTGCTTCTTATAGGGCTACTCCACGCCCGCCGCCTCGCGCCCTCTGCTAGGAGGTAGGCAACCGCTCTCTCGGTGGCTAGGCGACGATCCAATCGGGCCTCGCTCAGCATGAGAACCACACCCGGGCGCGGTGGGCGGCACCAGCGCCTTGGCACAGGAGAGCAGCGGCACCGCGAAGACGCTATCGCACGTCAAGCGTGTCAAGCCGTCAAGCCTCTATTCCTAAAACCCCATACTGAAAAGTTCATGTAGGAGTAGGTATAGGGGAGAGGTCAGCGCCTGTGAGGTGCGCGCGTTTAGGAGTTTTCGAGAACCCTCGGTTGACGCTTGACGATTGACACTCGCTCGGCGCTACAGCGGGGGCGCGAGCGCGAGCCACGGCGGGAAGCGGGCACGCCCCTGTCGCGTGGCTGCGACGCCTCGAAATCTTGGCGAGCACACGGGCGCGGTGATGGGCGCGCGAGCACTGCCGCACGCGCTAGCAACTCGGGCCGGTGGAGCAGCGCAAGCGGAGCGGCAGCTACGGCACGAACCAAGGGCCCTGGAAGGCTCCAGGAACGCAGGAACCGACGCGCGGGGGACGGGGGGGGCACCTGGACGCGAGCAACGCACGGCGGGGCCCTGGAAGGCTCTAGGAGCGCGGCAACCGACACGCGCGGGGGGACGGGAGCCTTCGGGATGCAAACAACGTCACAGCAAGGCCCTGGATGTTGACGCGCACGTCTGCTGATGGGCGAGCAAACCGGCTGGTTGATGGGCATCCGTCAGGAACATGCGAGCCGTCAGCGGGCGTGATGCCCATCGAGCCCGGCTCCGGGACGCCACCATGGCCGATGATGGCGTCCCGAGGCCGAAGGGTTACGCGGCGAGTTGCGCGCGCCCGAGCACGCCGCGGACGAGCTCGGTATCGACGAGCTTGCGCTTGAGGCGGGCGGCGTCGCGCAGGCACAGCTGGGCGAGGCGGTCGAGCTCGCGATGGGCGCCCTCGCTGGCCTCGTGGAGAAGCGCGACGGCGTCACGAGAGAACAGCTCTCGCTCGCAGCCGGCCAGGCGCAGGTGCGTGTTCCGGGGCAAGCTGACCACCGCTCCTGTCGCGCCCCCGCCCCGCAGGCTCAGTGTCGGGACGGGGCACGGCGAACACCAACCAAACAACGCCTCAACTCAAGAGAACCAAACCGATCGCACATGACTTGTTCGCTCATGGGCTACTGGGAGCGACAAACCTCATTTATACACACATTCTCAACCGGGCAGGCAGTATTTCCACAGCAGAAATACATGCCTTCTTGGCCGTGGGGGATGCAGTAGGTATCTACGCTGCACGGCATGCACGTCCCATAAATCTCTGGGTTGCATATGGGATATACGGGAGGACATAAGCTATTATTGTGTGCGCGCGCTGCTTCCGCCCTGTCGATGCACGCGAACATCTCATCTTCATCGGCCGGCGTTTGGGCTGACTCCAAATACCGTTGGTCGCAATCCGCAACCATCATCGTGAACATGAGTTGGTTTGAGTCAATGCAAATCTGTCTATCCCAGGTATTCATGCAGGCATTATCGGCGCTTGCGCTTCCGGCACGCGGTCCACCCAACAGTACAAGCAGAATGACGACGGTGGCATCCAGGGTGAACCGCCGCCCGCGATACCGCGAAATCAACGCGATGCTGGTAAACCTTTTCATGAACCGCTCCCCTTCTTGAGGCGCCCCAGTTTCGCTGCAGGGATGATTTGACCGTGGTGCGTAGCAGAGCCTAGTCGGTAAGCAAATCCAGTTGCAACTGTGTCTGGTCATCCTCGCCCTCCAGGGTGATGCGGCGGCCTCGCACCCAACTCACCAAGCCCTCGGCTACCTCAAGGCATCAGCCGCTCACATCGCAGGGGGGCTTGAGGACTATAGCTCCGTCCTCCGTCAGGAACGCTTGACGACGCGAGCGAGGGAGGAGTGCGTGTTCCGGGGCATGCCGAGCACCGATTCCAGGCCAAGGTGAGCAGCGATTCCGGAGCAAGGTGCCCACGAGATGCGCAACGAGATTTTCGCTAGTGAGCATGCGGTGTTGGCCGTGATGTAAGGGCGTTCACGTGTCCCGCGTCTTCCCGCGTCGCCGGCTGGTGTTGCAGACGTGATGAGAGCTTTCTTCGGGTCTTTCGTGACCAGGAGAGCTGCCATGAAGCGACCTCCAGGGATGCAAGAGAGTCCCGCCGCGACCGTCGAGACGCCATCTCAGCCGATGCTCGCATTGCCGACATGGCTTCCCGAGGCCGTGCTCCTACTGAAGCACTGGCGGGACAGCGGGCTCCTTCATGCGCTGCAAACGAAGGTGCTGGTGCCGCGTGGGCGGATGGGTCACTTCGAGGTGTGCGACTTCGTGCTCGTGCTGCTCGCCTACACCGTCAGCGGCGAGCGCACGCTGGCGGCGCTGTTCACCGCGATGACGCCATGCGCTGCCGCACTCGCCGCGCTCTGGCAACGCGAGCGACTGCCTTCGCGCGCGGCCCTCAGTCGCTTTCTCGCCGCCGTTCCCGCGAGCGCACTTGAGGCCCTGCGCGCGATGCTCTTCCACGACTTGTGTGCCCACGGGCTCACCGCCAACCGCACGGGCGGCCTCATCGACCGGGCGGGCCACCGGCAGCTCGTGTTCGACATCGACGGCACGCGCCAGGTCGCGCGGCAACGCCAGGTCGTCTTCACGGCGGCGCATCCCCCGGTACGCCGCCGCCTCGTCCCGCTCTGCGCACCGGGTTACACCGGGCGCAAGCGTGGCGAGGTGACGCGCACGCGCACGGTCATCCAGCAGGCGCATACCCACGAGTGGCTTGGCACGTTCGGCCACCCCGGCAACGGCGAGGCCTTCGTGGAACTCGAACGCTCATGCGCTGCGATTGTCGCCTATCTCCACGCCCGCGGCCTGCCACCCACCGCCGGAGTCCTGCGGCTCGACGGCCTCTACGGTTTCGCACGCTACGCGTGGGCGATGAGTCAGGCGGGTCTCGGGTACGTGGTGCGCTGCTGTGACTACCGATTGCTCGAAATGCCTGAGGTCCAAGCGCAGCTGGGCACGCCGAGCACGCTGCGCTTCGTGCAGCCGGAGACGGGCACGCTGCGGACGGTCTACGACGTCGGAGTCGTCGCATGGACGGCGGGTGCGGACCCCACGCTACGGGTCCCCACTCGGCTTGTCGTCACTGCGTCCCCCGCGCCCGAGGCTGGCGCTCCGGCGGTTGGCCATCGCGCTGGTGACGTCGTCTACGAGCTGTTCGCGACCGACCGAACGGCACCCGGCTGGAGCGCGCTCGATGTGCTCACGCTCTACGCAGCACGCGGCGGTTTCGAGCAGACACTCGCCGAAGAGGACCGAGAGCAGCACGCAGACCGCTGGTGCAGTGGTCAGGCGCACGGTCAGGAGCTGTGGCAAGTGCTTTGCCAGTGGGTTTGGAACCAGCGACTGCGGCTCGGCGTCGCGGCGCAGGCCCCCAACGTGCGTCGCACGCTCTGGGCGCCCGCTGCAACCGAGCCCACGCCCGACGCCGAAGAGGTGGCTGAGGCACCGGCCGCGCTCGTGACGGTCGACGTGCGGGCAGACGCTACGCACTCCCCAGTCGGTGAGGTCCTCGCGTCGGCTGAACCCGAACCCACGCCCGAGCCCATCGCGGCACCGACGCCGCTGCTCTCCCCGGTCGCGCCCCCTTCCGCTGCGACCGCCGTCCAGCCCTTCGGCCAGGTCGCACCCGCCTCGGGACGCGGACGGGGTCGCTTCGGCGGGAGCGATTTCACGTGGCAGGCGGATGGAACGCTGCGGTGTCCCG